>JAAHIC010000431.1 GCA_010671965.1 Leptolyngbya sp. SIO4C5 | reverse complement strand
TGGATCTTGCCCATGGCCATCAGTTCGGGCAGGTCGATGCCCCAGGACGCAGGGCTTTAGCTTTTTGATGCGAAGAATGAGAGGGCGCCAATGTCATTTTATGAAGAGCTTTTCAAAAATCAGTTTATGATCACCTTACCGTAAGCTTTTTATCGATTGAAAGACTTCTACTTTTTGTAAAGAAGTGCATTCCGAGGCAACTGCCAAAGATGATTTGCTGCCTAAACCCCAATTGCGCTCAGCCGATCAATCCCGATGCGGCGATCCGGTGTCAGAGCTGCAATACGCTCTTAGTCCAAAGTCTGCGAGGGCGCTATCGCCCGATCAAACTGATTGGCCGGGGTGGCTTTGGCCGGACTTATTTAGCGAAAGACAGCGATCGCCTCAATAGCTACTGCGTGCTGAAGCAGTTTGCCCCCCAGGCTCAGGGGCCGAAGTCTTTAGACAAGGCTATTCAGCTTTTTCAGCAGGAGGCTGAGCGGCTGCACGAACTGGGGGAGCATCCGCAAATTCCGACGCTGATGGCCTATTTTGAACAGGAGCGCTATCTCTATCTGGTGCAGCAGATGATCGAGGGCAAAACCCTGCTGCAGGAGATGCGAAAACGCGGCACTTTAGATGAGGCAGAGGTGCGATCGCTGCTGGAAGATTTGCTGCCGGTGCTGCAGTTTGTCCACGAGCGCAATATTATCCACCGGGACATTACCCCCTCCAACCTGATTCGCCGCCGGGTAGATAGCAAGCTGGTGCTGATTGACTTTGGCGTGGCTAAGCAGTTTACCGAGACTATCCTGCACGAACCCGGAACCCGCATCGGCACCGAAGGCTACGCCCCGATTGAGCAGCTCCGGGGCGGGCAGGCGTATCCCAGCAGCGATCTCTACAGCCTGGGGGCCACCTGCCTGCATTTATTGACCGGGGTAAAGCCAGAACGACTCTACAGCCCGCTAGAAGGCCGCTGGCTGTGGCGAGAGGCACTGCAGCAAAACAATTTAACCGTCAGTCCCCAGCTTGGTAACGTCCTTGATCGTCTGGTTAAAGATCTAATTAGCGATCGCTACAAGTCTGCTCAAGAAGTTCTAGCCGATCTACGCGGGCTGCCTTCCTTAGAGGGAACTGTTCCCGGCTGGGTACGCCAGCATCCAGAGGGCAAAATTTCGACCTCCTCCCCCCCAAGTGCCCCCTCTGCCAAAGCGAAAACGACTCAACCGCCCAGCCGCCCCCCCAGCCAGCCGCCTAACCGCGCCGCTACCTACAGCGGCGGCTTTCCCGTTAGCCAGCCGCCATCGAAACGAGTCTCAGGGCCACGGGGATGGCGCTGTATTCGCACGCTGACGGGTCATAGCTCCTGGGTCACAACAATCGCGTTTAATCCCAAGACCCCGATTTTAGCCAGCGGCAGCTTAGATGACTCCATTCGTCTCTGGAACCTGCAAACTGGAGCCTTACTGCAAACCCTGGCGGGTCACGCTCGCGGCGTAAACGAAGTGGCAATTAGTCCAGGCGGGCAGGTATTGGCGAGCTGTGGTGATGACGATACGGTCAAAGTTTGGAATCTAGCAACTGGAGAACTGCTGCAAACGATCAAAGGACACATCCGCGATGTGAATTCGGTAGCTGTTGGCACGAGTGGCTGGCTGCTGGCAAGCGGCAGCGACGATCGTACCGTTAAGCTCTGGAAGCTAGACAAAGGCACTTTGCTTAAAAGCCTGACCGGCTCGGCTGGCATGATTAAGTCAGTTGTGATTACGCCGGACGAGCGCTACTTGATTAGCGGCGGCTTGGATAACAAAGTGCGACTCTGGAATTTGGAACAGGGGAATATCATCCGGGTCTTTTCCGGTCACTTTAACTCAGTAAATCAGGTGACGATCGCCCCCAACGGCAAGCTAATCGCCAGCGCCAGCAAAGATAAGACGGTGCGGCTTTGGAGTCTGGCTTCCGGCGGGCTAGTGCAAACCCTGAGCGACCATACCCAGGATGTCAACTCGGTGGCGATCGCGCCCAACAGCGCCACCATTGTCAGCGGTAGCCGCGACGGTACGGTCAAAATCTGGAATGGTCAAACAGGCACCCTGCAGCACACCCTTACAGAACATGCGGGGGCGATCAACGCCGTCGCCATCCACCGCAGCGGCCAGTACATCGCCAGCGCCAGCGCTGACAAAACCATTAAGATTTGGCAAAACCTTTAAAGTTCAAAATTCCAAACTTGATCCATTCACTTTCACCCAAACCTAAAACCTCTCTACAAATCCCGCCACTCCGCCCCAATTACCGCTAATCTAGTGCTGTTCCCCCACGCTGAGCCGTCATGCAGTTAACGCCCCAGGAGAAAGACAAACTACTCATCTTCACGGCTGCTCTGCTGGCTGAGCGCCGCAAAGAGCGGGGACTAAAGCTGAATCATCCAGAGGCGGTGGCCTACATCTCAGCTGCCATTTTGGAAGGGGCTAGGGATGGGCGCACGGTAGCAGACCTGATGAGCTACGGCACTACCTTGCTCAACCGAGATGAGGTAATGGACGGCATTCCAGAAATGATTCATGAGGTGCAGGTGGAAGCCACGTTCCCCGATGGCACCAAGCTGGTGACTGTGCACAATCCGATTCAGTAAGCTGCATGAGTGACTCTGCCCCTGATGCTATGCCTGCAGGCGATTTGAGTTTAGATGACGCCATGCGCCATCAGGTGCTGACTGGCGTCGTCGAGAAGCTAAATGTTTACGTCTTTGCGGAAGTGGCCCAAAAGCTGCAAGCAGATATCCGCGATCGCCTGCAGGCAGGCGGCTACAGCGACGTACAAAGCGGTACCCAGCTAGCCGCCACTCTCACCGCTCAGCTGCAGGAACTCAGCGGCGATCGCAATCTGCGGCTCTACTACAGCCCAGAACCGCTACCCCACTTAGAACCCCACGGTGAACCCACCCCTGCAGAACTGGCCCAGCAGCAGCAGCTCAGCAGCCTGCGCAACTTTGACTTTAACCGGGTAGAGCGGCTGGCGGGCAACATCGGCTATTTGGAGCTATACGGCTTTGAGCCGCCGGAGTTTGCTGGAGAAACGGCGATCGCCGCCATGAGCTTTTTAGCGCACACCCACGCCCTGATTATTGACATCCGCCACAACAGCGGCGGCTCTCCGGCAATGGTGGCGCTGCTGTGTAGCTATCTGCTGCCGGAGTATCCTCCTGTCCATCTCAATGACCTGTACTGGCGTGAGGATGACACCACCCAGCAGTGGTGGACAATTCCCTACCTGCCCGGCAAGCGCTATCTAGCAAAGCCTGTCTATGTCCTCACCAGCCAGGAAACCTTCTCGGCGGCAGAGGAGTTTGCCTATAACCTCAAAGTGCTTGACCGTATTACCCTTGTGGGAGAAACCACGCGCGGCGGCGCTAATCCAGGTCGGGGGGAGCGCATCAACGATCATTTCTGGCTGTTTGTGCCTACGGGCCGCGCTATCAACCCCGTGACTGGCAGCAACTGGGAGGACAGCGGCGTTGTGCCCGATGTGAAAGTGCCCAGTGAGCTAGCCCCCAAAACGGCCCACTTGATGGCCCTACAGAAGCTGTTGGATACTCAGCCCGGCGGCAGCTATGAGCGCGAAATTCGGCAGTCGCTCTACCGGGTAGAGCAGGAGCTAAACCGACAGCGCCAAGATTTGATTAGTCGGCTAGGAGGTCGCAAATGATTCCCGGTGAATTGCTGATAGAAGCAGGCGAGATTGAGCTAAATGCGGGCCGAGAAACGGTGACCTTAGCGGTGGCTAATACGGGCGATCGCCCGATCCAGGTCGGCTCCCATTTTCATTTTTATGAAGTCAATCCAGCCCTTGAGTTTGACCGAGAGCGGGCCAGGGGTATGCGGCTAGATATCCCGGCGGGTACGGCTGTGCGGTTTGAGCCGGGGGATGAGCGAGACGTAACGCTGGTGGCGCTGGCGGGTAGCCGTGAGGTGTATGGATTGAATGCCAGGGTGGAGGGTGTTCTATAAAAGATTGATTGAGAAGTTTGATAGCAGATGGGCACGCTTTGCTTTGCCCATCCTACGAATCTCCTAAACCCAATTTCTTTTGAGCAATTATAGAACGCCTTTGGAGCTAGGAATGGTGTTGGCCCGGCGGGGGTCAACTTCTGCGGCCATGCGCATAGACCGAGCGAAGGCTTTGAAGGTGGCTTCGATAATGTGGTGCGAGTTGATACCGTCTAGCTGGCGGATGTGCAGCGTCATCTGGCTGTGATTCACCACCGCCACGAAAAACTCCCGCACAAGCTGAGTATCGTAGGTGCCGACCCGCTGGGTCGGAATCTCCAGTCCGTAACTGAGATGGGGCCGCCCCGAAAAGTCCAGCGCTACCTGCACCAGGGACTCATCGAGAGGGGCGACGAAATGACCGAAGCGGACAATGCCTTTGCGATCGCCCAGCGCCTCCTTCAGCGCCATCCCCAGAGTAATCCCCACATCTTCATTGGTGTGGTGATCGTCAATCTCAATGTCTCCCTTAGCCTGCACGTCTAGGTCAAATAGCCCGTGAGAGGCAATCTGGTGCAGCATATGGTCGAGAAAGGGAATTCCCGTGTTGGCTGTGCAGCGCCCCGTACCGTCAATATTGAGACTCACCTGCACGTCTGTCTCCCCCGTTTTGCGGCTGATGGAGGCCGTACGGCTGGGCAAAGAAAGATTGGCAACCGGAGAAATTTGGCGATCGCGAGTTTGCATAAGACGTGGACTTGGCAGTAAAAGACGGCAATAGTCTCTAGCTTATCGTAGGGGAGTTTGAGCAA
>JAAHIC010000430.1 GCA_010671965.1 Leptolyngbya sp. SIO4C5 | reverse complement strand
GTGCTGTAAAGTGCCGTAACCATAGCCGCAACGCCCTATCCTGCAAAGCTTTGGCTCGTTACGCTGCTGCTAATAAGTCCTACGAGAGCAAATCTGCCGTTTGTGAAAATGGAACCAGCTTACCTACGTAAGTCAATACACCTGAGAGATAAAAACGACCTAATTTTTAACAACTTATGTCAAATGTCAATTATGTGACCGCGACCGCTGTATGAATTGGCTGTTCTCACGGAAGTTAAAAAAAGGCCAGACCGATAGAAGACTAACGCATGTTTTATGAAATGATCCTTAGGGTGGAGCAGGGTGAGTTGATTCATGAGCGTCTCAGGGTTATCGTTTAGCGTTTTTTGGGGAACTATCTTTGCCTGCTTGGCGGCTGGACTGCCGGGTCAGGCAGCTTCAGTGTTGCTAAATACAGATCAGGGCGAAGTGGGGACTGTAGATCCCTTCTCAGGCGAATTTGTACCCATGTTTGCGGGGTCTAGCTTCAATGACATTGCTTTATCCCAGCAGAGGATTGTCGTCGGCGTCACGGCTGATAATCAGCTTTATCGAGTGCAGAACGGCGCGGCTGAGTTTGTCGGCAGCTTGGGGCTGAGCGCATCGGTCATTGTCACAGGCTTGAGCTTTGATCCGCAAAATCGGCTCTATGCGCTAGGATTCGAGGCTCAAACCCAGGAGGGACGGGTCTATCAGGTTGACGCCAGTACGGGGTTAGCAACCTTGTTTGTCAGCAGTCTACCCGCAGGCCGCTATCAGGATTTGGTGTTTGATGCCGATCGCAATCAGTTTTTTGCTGTACGGCAGGCTCCTGGTAGCGCCGACGGCGTTTTATGGGCCTTAGCCCTGAACGGCACTGCCGCTGATATTGGCAGTATCGGCTTTGCCGCCGTTACCGGGCTGGCCATTAGCAATGGGGCACTGTATGGCTACACGCAGCAGGGCCAGCAGCTCCAAATCAATCCGTTCACAGGTGCTGGCGTTTTTGATTTAGCTGTCAATAGTCCGGTAGGGAGCGATCGCCAATTTTTGGGAGCCGCCTCTGCGCCGATTCCGTTTACGACTGTGCCTCAGCCTTCCCCTGTTCCAGAGCCTTCTTTTTTGCTAACGGTGATGGCGGCAGGCGGGTTAGGTATCCTAATGCGACGGCGGCAGCATTCCTGACAAAAAGGTGCATCCGGCAAGGCCCGATGCACCTAAAGGGTTAGGGTTAGCTACGGCCTAGACAAGTGTTTTACGGCGCTTGAGCAGCCTCGTACCAATAGTCCCAAGACCTAGCAGCCCTAGAAGGGTGCCTGGCTCAGGGACTACCTCAGTAGCGAAGAGGCGACCTTCACCTCCTTCGGGATACTGGGCTGCTGTCACAACGCCGCCAAGACCTCCCTCGGCCACATCCGCCTCGATGTAGTTTTGCAGTGCCTGCTGGTAGGAGATGCCGACGTTGGTCAGGGGATTGTCAACGAGAGGGTAGTCATCGCCGCCCCTCGCGAGGAAATCAATTGTTGCCAAGGCAATGGTAGGCGCGCTGTCTATTACCTGGCCGTTGCGGACGATATAGGTGCCGTCGTCTAGCTGCACATCTACCACTCGACTGCCAGGAGCCGCCGAGAGATCTAAGCCAACTTCAACGCCGGCAATCTGCGCGAAGCGACCGCTGACATCTTCCACCGCAGAATAGGCGTTTTCGAAGATGGCCTTTACCTGAGCTGGCATCACATCAGAAACAATCGAGACAAAGTTAGGGAAAGGCAAAATGTCAATCGTGTCTTTCACCGTGATACTGTCCCCGGCATCAATCACGACGCTGTTACGAATGCCGCCGCCATTCTGCAGGCCAATGACAGGCGTATCGGTTCCCAGGGAGTCTGCTAGCGCTTGAGCCTGCCACAGCAGCGCGTCAGCAATCAAATTCCCCAAGTTGGTTTCACTGGTGCGGACTGATTCACGCACCCCGTTGAGCTGCACTGCCGTTGTGCCCACGACCTCAGCTTCCAGCGCGGCAACTGCCGCCTCTAAAGGAGCAATCACGTTACTAGCAATCACGGCATTAGGCTGAATGCCCTGAGCCGCCAAGTCTGGGCCGAACACGCGCACAGGCTCGCCGTTGAAGGCAGTCACAACGCCATTATCGTCGAATTCGACAATGAGCTGGCCGAGATAACCGTATTCTCCCGGCGTGGTGACGATAGGAACGCTCTGACCATTGGCGTTAGTTGCCGTGACCGGATAGGGGCCAAACACGCTAGCGTTACCGCTGTTGACGTTTTCCTGGTCGCTGGGGAGAGCATTGTTGAGGTCGTCAACCAGGAGTTCATCCCCCCCACCAGCGATGACCACATCAACGCCGCTCAGCTGGGGAACCAAATCAATCTCGGTGTTAATAGATTGCAGGTGACTGATTAGAATAATTTTGTTGATGCCCTGAGCCTGGAGCTGATTGATTTCGGCCTGTACCTGAGCCAGAACAGGTTGAACATCAACCCCGCCCGGACTGGCAATAGAGGCCAAATTTTCTGTAATGGCGGAAACTACGCCAATTTGTTCGCCGCCCTGATTAATCACAGTGCTTTCGGCAATGCGGCCTGCATCAGCTAGGGGCGCTAAGGGCGTATTGGTAAAGTCTAGGTTGGCACTGAGAAAGGGGGCGGTGCCGCCAAACTCGTCGTAGTAGGTATTGATGAAATTGGCGAGGAAATCAGGGCCAAAATCAAATTCGTGATTGCCCAGGGCGATCGCGTCATAGCCAATAGCCGCTAGCACCTGAGCATCATATAGAGTGCCTGTCTCTTGGCTAGCCGTAAAGGTAAGACCCGCTAGGAAATTGTCCCCTGAGGAGAGGGTGATGGGATTGACAGCGGTGCTGCGTAGGCTGTTGATCAGACCAACAAATTCAGCCGCGCCGCCTTCCGTTCCGGCTGGGCCTGCGTCAGGCAGCAGCGCCGATTCGCCGTCGTTGTTATGAAAAATTGTCAGGGTAAAAGCAAGGGCTGAATCTATAGTCAGAAATCCAATCAGGCTTAAGCTGCTAGCAGCTAAGACAGTGTTTTTGAGGAGCTTATACATAAAATAGGTCAAACCGTTACTCTACAATCGATAGCTGTGGATCGAGAACGACAGGGCGTAAGTAACCATCAAGCAAGCGAACTCCCAGCCCTGGTATAAATACACACGGTCGTAGCCTAGCGATCGCAGATTAAGGAGAAATGCGGAAAGGTTAAGTGAAGATGCGATAAAGTTAACTCAGGATTAAAAGCCCGTTTTTTTATCAAGGCTTTAAGATTGGCCCCCTTTGACTTCACTGATTCTTTAATCAGATAATGAGCTGGCGAAGTTTTAAGCAATCATTAAAATACCTGTAGAGCTTTGAGTTGCTGGTTTAGTGGGAGTCCTTATGGAGCTGCAAATTTGGCCCGGTAAATCCCACCCGCTGGGGGCCACCTGGGATGGTCAAGGAACTAATTTTGCGCTGTTTTCAGAAAATGCAATTCGAGTAGAGTTGTGTCTGTTTGATGAAGCCGATCAGGAAACGCGGGTGCCGCTGCCTGAAGTTAGCAATTTTGTCTGGCACTGCTATATTCCTGGTATTCATCCTGGCCAGCGCTATGGCTTCCGGGTTTACGGGCCGCATCAGCCGGAGCAGGGCCATCGCTTCAATATCAATAAGCTGCTAATCGATCCCTACGCTAAGGCGATCGCTGGGGATGTCATCCACAGCAGCGAGATTTTTGGCTATCCGGTGGAGCAGATGCCGGATGTAGACTGCGATTTGCTGCGATCAAAGCAGGACGACGCCCAGTTTATTCCCAAAGCCATCGTCATCGACCCCAGCTTTGACTGGGAAGGCGATCGCTTTCCGGAAACCCCCTGGTACCGCACTATCATCTATGAAACCCACGTTAAAGGGTTTACTCAGCAGCATCCCGATATTCCGCCAGAGCTGCGCGGCACCTACGCCGGTTTGGGCCACCCAGCCGCGATCGCCCATCTCCAGTCTTTAGGCGTCACCGCTGTTGAGCTGCTGCCGGTTCACCACTTCAATCGCTATCCCGGCCATCTGGTAGGGGCGGGGCTGCACAACTACTGGGGCTATGACTCTTTGGCCTACTTTGCCCCTTACTCCGGCTATAGTGCTGCCGGTATTCACGGCCAGCAGGTGCAGGAATTCAAGCAGATGGTGAAAGCGCTGCACAAGGCCGGTATTGAAGTAATTCTAGACGTGGTATACAACCACACGGGCGAGGGCAACCAGTTTGGCCCTACCTTGACCCTGCGCGGCATTGACAACGCCGTATACTACCGCCTGAGTGAGGAAGATCCCCGCTATTACATTGACTTTACCGGCTGCGGCAACTCTCTCAATGTGCGGCATCCGCAAATTCTGAAGCTGATCATGGACAGCCTGCGCTACTGGGTGCTGGAGATGCACGTAGACGGCTTCCGCTTTGATTTAGCCTCGGCTCTGGCGCGAGAGCTGTACGAGGTAGATAGCCTAGCCGCCTTTTTCGACATCATCCACCAAGACCCGGTGCTGTCGGTAACGAAGCTAATTGCCGAACCCTGGGATCTGGGTGAAGGCGGCTACCAGGTGGGTAATTTTCCGCTGCTGTGGTCAGAGTGGAACGGCAAGTACCGCGACACCATGCGCGACTTTTGGCGAGATGAACCCTGCCGTCTCGGTGAATTTGCTTTTCGGATGACGGGCAGCTCCGATCTCTATGAGTTCAACGGCAAGCTGCCCCATGCCAGCGTTAACTTTATTACCTGTCACGATGGCTTTACCCTGCGGGATCTCGTT
>JAAHIC010000043.1 GCA_010671965.1 Leptolyngbya sp. SIO4C5 | reverse complement strand
TGAAGAGGCCGAGTTCGAGAAAATCTACAACCTGGAGGTGACGGTGATTCCGACCAACCGTCCCCTAGCGCGAGAAAACTACTCGGACATGGTCTACAAAACCGAAGAGGCCAAGTGGCGGGCGATCGCGGAAGAATGCGTTGAAATGCACGAAACGGGACGGCCTGTGCTGGTTGGTACTACCAGCGTTGAAAAATCGGAGCTGCTATCAGCCCTGCTGTCAGAGCGCAGCGTGCCCCACAACCTGCTAAACGCTAAGCCGGAGAACGTAGAGCGAGAGTCAGAAATTGTGGCTCAGGCCGGACGACGCGGAGCCGTCACCATTGCCACGAACATGGCTGGCCGGGGTACCGACATCATTTTGGGCGGTAACGCCGACTACATGGCCCGGCTGAAGCTGCGGGAATATTTTATGCCCCGCGTGGTGCAGCCAGAAGACGAAGACGAGTTTTCGGTGACTCAGGTACCTGCTGGCAAGGGGCGCAATAAAGCCCAGGGCTTTACCCCCGGAAAGAAAGTCAAGTCCTGGAAAGCCTCACCCCAGATTTATCCCGCTGAGCTGTCACCGCAAACCGAAAAGCAGCTCCGAGAAGCGGTCGATTTAGCCGTTGAAACCTATGGCGAACGCAGTCTCCCCGAACTGCAGGCCGAAGATAAAGTGGCGATCGCGGCTGAAAAAGCGCCGACGGACGATCCGGTCATTCAAAAGCTACGGGATGTCTACCTGGCAATCTACCACGAGTATGAGCAGCATACCGCCGCTGAGCACGATGAGGTCATTAACTTAGGCGGCCTGCACGTAATTGGCACCGAGCGCCACGAGTCCCGCCGGATTGATAACCAGCTCCGAGGGCGGGCCGGACGGCAAGGGGATCCGGGATCAACTCGCTTCTTCCTCAGCCTGCAGGATAATCTGCTGCGTATCTTCGGCGGCGATCGCGTGGCGGGCCTCATGAATGCCTTCCGCGTAGAGGAAGACATGCCAATTGAGTCGCGGATGCTGACTCGCTCGCTAGAAGGGGCGCAAAAGAAGGTCGAGACCTACTATTACGACATCCGTAAGCAGGTCTTTGAATACGACGAGGTGATGAACAATCAGCGGCGGGCCATCTATGCTGAGCGGCACCGGGTTCTAGAAGGGCAAGAGCTGAAAGAGCTGGTAATTAACTACGCTGAGCAAACGATGGATGACATCGTTAACGCCTATATCAACCCAGAACTGCCAGCAGAAGAATGGGACTTAGAGAGTCTGGTGGGCAAGGTGAAGGAGTTTGTCTATCTGCTTGAAGATCTAGAACCTAAGCACATTGAAGATCTTTCTATGAATGAGGTGAAAACCTTCCTACACGAGCAGGTACGCATTGCCTACGACCTAAAAGAAGCCCAGGTTGATCAGATCAAGCCAGGTCTAATGCGCGACGCTGAGCGATTCTTCATTCTGCAGCAGATTGATACCCTGTGGCGAGAGCACCTGCAGCAGATGGATGCCCTGCGAGAGTCAGTCGGACTGCGAGGCTACGGTCAGAAGGATCCGCTGATTGAGTACAAAAGCGAAGGCTATGAGCTGTTTTTAGACATGATGACGGGAATTCGCCGTAACGTAGTCTATACCCTCTTCCAGTTCCAGCCCCAGCCCCAGCCCAGTCCTTCCACGGCTGAAGCAGTCTAGGTCTACAGCCAGATAAGTTTCCAAAATTGGAACCGCTCGGTGTTGAGCCGAGCGGTTCTTTAATCAGAAGCATCTTGACTGAAATCCAATCAACTTGGAAGCGGCTTACCAGGTAGAGCCTAAATCTGCTGCTGCAGCTAGCAGGAAAGTCACTTTCTGATTAAAACCTAAAAGGATAATCTTCTCTAAAAGCTGTTCTGCTGGGAGAGATAGCGTTTCCTGTCGCGGTGCTGCTGGGAAGTGCCCACGCTGATGAGCCTGGGCCAAGCGGTACCAAAAGACAAGCTTGAGCGGGGCAGATAAATTCTTATAGGCTACGCTAATTCGAGTCTCTTCGCCTGAGGCAATATCTAAAAGCGCTGCCACCTGATCGTGGCGCTGTAGCTGCAAGAGCTGGGCAAAAAGGCTTTGCACTATCTGGGAAAACATCACAGCCGGAGCGGCTGTCCGAATCGCTTCTCCCATAGCTTTATAGATGCGCCAAAGCACAACTAGCTGATCAGCAGCCTGGAGCTGAGCAAACTGTTCAACCGTTTCAGAAACGGCGATATCCGGGTCGAGCTGAAGCGTAAGCATTTTTTAACTCCGTATTTATAGACATTGCTTAAATCTCTTCACCTGGCAAACTTTTAGAGCGCGATCGCCGTCAATTGGTTCAAATTAGGACTTCGTCTTTTAACAAGATTGCCCTAATCTGAGCCGGGGATCGCCCTATCTCCATTGATCCCCAACTTTTCCAAGAAAGTGGAAAATCTTTCAATTTTCTTTGAATTTGACTGAGCTATTTTTGCCGCTGGCTATAAAATGCCCATTACTGGCCTCATATCCACTCGCTCAAACAAGAGTTGGAAATTGAGGGGGCAGCGCCCAAAAACGAAAAACAATGGGAGTATCTTTGAGGGGGTGCAGCGGTTTTAAGCCAACGATTAAGTCAGGACACACGCTTTATGTTTAAACGCAAGCCAGCACCGTTATTGACCTATCTCAGTCAAAACAGTGAATTTGAAGGGATCTTGCACGCCAACGGTCTGTTGCGGGTAGACGGTATTATCCACGGCACCGTTGAGGTTAAAGGCGATATGGAAATTTCGACCACGGGCTTAGTTGAGGGGCCAGAGGTCAGAGCGCGCAATATTATTGTTCAGGGCGTGCTTAAAGCTCGCGTTTTCGTAGAGGGTAAGCTAACTCTGGCTAAAACGGCCCGGCTAGAAGGGGATGTTGTGGCTGGGGCTTTAGAGATCGAGGCCGGGGCTTACTATACGGGCTACATTGAAACTCGCGATGTCAAAACGCTGCCACCGACCCAAGAACTCCCCGAACTCTATGGCAGCGTCGATGCCCAAATATAAAGCGTAACTGGGCTAACCGCCCAGAGAGTCTAAGTAGTGACGCACCTCAGATAGCGCTTGCTTTAGAGTTGCTAGGAGGCTTTGCTGCTGGGCTACATCCTGCTGATAAGCAATTTGTTCTATTTGAGCGGCTGTTTGAGATATGCTGACCGCTCCCACATTGGCACTGGATCCCTTGATGTGGTGGGCTGTTTCTTCTATGTCGCGGCCGTTCTGCTGGGCAATGGCAGTTGCTAGAATTTCGGTTTGAGCGATCGCATCTTCCACAAACAGCTGCAGCAGCTCTTGCTCAAACTCTGGATCATTGCCAGAAATTTGCTGCAGTTGCTCAAGATCGATAGGAGATGATTCAGCGCTGAAAGAACTCATAATAGTTTAATTGCAAAACAATCTAAATTTTTACTTAAAAAACTTTAGTTAAAGCTGGGTCTAAGCCTCCTCTTTTATATCGCATGGCTGGCTTAGTTGCGCTCTGCTAACACTATATTTTCCGAGTTCTTTAATGCTTAAGCTAACTCACTCTCCCGTCAGCCAGGCTATAGTCGCGGCCAAACACAGCCAGCCTAGCCATCGAGGCGGCGATAGCCAGCCCATCACCAGTTCGGGCAAGCTATCAAGACTCGTTGTCATGCCTATACTGATCAGCAGTAGAAAAGCTAAAACCAATAAACTCATTGTGATTTTTAGATAAAATTAGAGTGTTATAGAACTTCTCAGCAACTTTTTTAGCCAGCTACTCGTCAAGTTTATTTAACAAGAATATACGTTTTATCATGCTGCGTTTCTTATCAAAATCTACACGCTCTTTAACAGTAATGGGGCTGGTTTTGCTGGGGAGCCTACCTGCCTTAGCTCAAACAGCTCTATTCGAGAACCTGGTTGTGCCTAGTGAGCCATCGACTCAGAGTTTCAGTGTAGAAGGCTTCACCGCTGGTTTTTACTCTCTCACCAATATTGTCAACCGCGATAGTGATGGCAATTTCTGCCTGGGCTTTGCTGACTCGACGCCCGACCACATTTTAGTGCTGGAGCAAGACTTAGCCGATTTGACGCTTCAAGTTGATAGCGGTGGTCAGTCCACAACTCTGCTGGTGCAAGGCCCCGACAACAACACTGTGCGCTGCGCGGCGGGTACTCGCCGTGAGCCAGACGCTATTCTGCAAGATACGGACTGGCTGGCGGGTTCTTACCGAGTTTGGGTAGGGGCTTTTGAGCAAGGCGATCGCTACGACTATGTACTCAGCGCAACGCCCTAACCTTCCATCTCCCTAGCAGCGCTGACTCTCTGTCTAAATATGGGTAACTGCTCATAAATCCTCAGTAGAATTCCTAAAAACGCTAAGATAAAAACTGGCGCAACCCGACTGCTGAGGGAGATCTGTGTTAAAAGCCCTAGCTGAAGACTTTCGCATCATCTTCGATCGCGATCCGGCTGCTCGTAACTGGTTAGAAGTCCTGTTTTGCTATCCAGGCTTGCAGGCATTGCTGTTTCATCGTCTAGCCCACTGGCTGTGGTATTTGGGTCTACCGCTCATTCCTCGGCTAATTTCCCATATAGGCCGGTTCTTGACGGGCATTGAAATTCACCCAGGCGCTACGATTGGTCGGGGCGTTTTTATTGATCACGGCATGGGAGTAGTCATTGGCGAAACGGCTATCGTTGGTGACTACGGCCTGATCTATCAGGGAGTTACCCTGGGAGGAACAGGCAAAGAAAGCGGTAAGCGTCACCCTACTTTGGGCAGCAACGTCGTGGTTGGGGCTGGGGCTAAGGTGCTGGGCAATATTCAGATTGGCAATGATGTGCGCATCGGGGCCGGATCGGTCGTGCTGCGAGAAGTGCCTTCTGGCTGCACGGTCGTGGGGGTACCCGGACGGGTCGTACACCGCTCCGGCGAGCGCTCGGATCCTCTAGAACACGGTCGTTTACCAGATTCAGAAGCCAAAGTGATTCGGGCCTTACTCGATCGGATTGAATCTTTAGAGCAGCAGGTTGAAAAGCTGAATCAATCCCGTCAGCCAGTCATGGCAGAAGCCCACAGCCCTAGCACCAAGTCTAGCTGTCGTCTGCGCGATCGCGCTTTTGAAGAATTTTTTGATGGTTCAGGCATCTAGTCGCTGTTTAACGCTGCATCAGGGATTGATAGCCTCGGTTGTCCACCCCTTAATGTCGTGCAGAAAGTAGCGGTGTCGATTCTGCGGCTCTCCCTTCAACTCTAGGTGATCGACCTCAAAAGGGGTCAGCAGGAGCAGACAAAAATTGGGTAGGGGCTGCGCTGGATCTAGCTCAGCCGCCGGCGTAAAAGCCTCGTCGCTGGCTCGCGCAGTCCCTGGCTGCGGCCAGGCAAACTGAGTGCGGGCACTGTCTGAAAGGTTATGCCAGATCTGCTGACGGGCTGCTATCAGTTCGGTGTCTGGGTGGTCAGGGCCAACGAGTTCTAGCCTGCCCAGCAGGCGAAATTGTTCTCGGGTCTTGACGAAATACCAGCAGCCTTCACTCCAGGGATTTTGCTCAATCTGTGCAATTTTGTCGCTGCGGCCATCGGTGGCAAACTGCAGGCGATTGGTATCGTTTAAGAAGCCGCGAAAAACCACCGTTCGATTGGCAGGGCGAGCGTCAGCACGAAGAGTCGCCAGTTGCAGGTAGCGGGCATGGGCATCGCTACGGTTGCGATGGAGGGCACGAGCCAACGGCGATCGCCAGGGAGCAGTAGACATAAATCTTTGAATAGCGACAGATCTTGAGAATGAGTAATCTTTAACCGATCACTGATCTCAGGATAGTAAGATTTTCAAATTGGCCGAGAATGAAAAATGTGCTGGGCTAGTCCCCGCTCAAGCGTCCAGGTTTTGCAGATCCCCCCTTATGAACTTTGCGGATATTGTTGTCCTTCTGACTGGTTTTGTGCTGCTAGTGGCTGGTGCTGAACTCTTGGTTAAGGGAGCGTCTCGTCTAGCAGCCATGATTGGCATTCCTCCCCTGATTGTCGGTTTAACCGTCGTTGCCTATGGCACCAGCGCTCCGGAATTGGCCGTCAGTATCCAATCAGGTCTGGCGCAGCAGGCCGAAATTGCCCTGGGCAATATCATTGGCAGCAACATTCTAAATGTCTTGCTCATCCTAGGGATCTCTGCCTTAATCTCGCCCCTCATTGTCTCTCAGCAGCTAGTACGTCTAGATGTGCCTATTATGGTCGGCGTTTCCCTGCTGACCCTAGTCTTCGGCCTAGACGGTGTCATCGATTTCTCAGACGGCATCTTTCTACTGCTGGGGGGCATTGGCTATACGGTATTTCTGATTATTCAGAGCCGCAAGGAAAAGAATGCTGAAGTTCAGGCGGAATATGCCAAAGAGTATGGCTATCATCAATCGGTTTCCCTCAAAGGGTGGCTGGTTAACTTGGGGTTCATTGGAGTGGGGTTGCTGCTATTGGTCAGTGGCTCTCAGTTTTTAATTCAGGGAGCTGTGGCGATCGCCGAAGCATTGCAGGCTAGCCAGCTTGTCATTGGCCTGACCATTGTGGCAACCGGCACTTCTCTGCCAGAGCTAGCGACCTCGGCCATTGCCAGTCTGCGCGGCGAAAGAGATATTGCCGTGGGCAATGTCGTCGGCAGCAACATCTTCAATCTTTTGCTGGTGCTGGGCGTCGCGGGGTTGATTACGCCTGCTGGCATTGAGGTCAATCTAGCGGCCCTGCGGTTTGATATTCCAGTCATGATTGCGGTGGCGATCGCCTGCCTACCCATTTTCGCCACGGGCAACGTTGTATCCCGCTGGGAGGGAGGCTTGTTTTTGGGCTACTATGTGGCCTATACGACCTATCTAATTTTGGATGCGGCCAAGCACGAAAATATAGAGGCTTTCAATGCCGTCCTGCTGCTGGTTGTCCTGCCGCTAACCATACTCATGCTGGCGATCGCTTCTTGGCGGGCTGTCCGCAGGCGACGGCAATAACCTTTTTCCGACAGAGCCAGTAACTGTACTTCCCTGCGAGAGAGATTTGAGCTACCTCTACTTCAGCCCGCAGCTAGAGAGAAGCTATTTCCTAGGGACAAAGACACGGTACTGGCGGCGCTGATACCTTGATGGCACAGGTTATGGCGCTAAGACGCTACGCGTTAAGGAAATTATGGAATATAGAACAACTGCTGGCTGGTCTCTACTGACATCGGGCATCGTTACCCTCTTGCTCAAGATTTTGCCCGGAAATTCTCTCTGGTGGGGAATTGCCTTTTTGCTGATTGGCGGCGCGACTCTGCTCATTCGGTCTGATAGAAGCCCCCAGCTCTAAATCGGGTGGCAAAGCGCTGACTTAGAGTTCTTCGTACTCTGAGCATAAAATCGACATAACAATTAGGGATTCAAATCCCGCTTCTGTCTTAATGCACTCCCGCAGCGTCCCTTCTTCGACAAAGCCTTCCTGTTCATACAGCCGCTTGGCTCGATGATTATAGACTTTCAAATCGAGCCAAAGGCGATGAGCACCGTAAGTCTTGAAGGCTAGCTGCTTGGCCTGCTGTAGGGCTGAGCGGCCATAGCCTTGGCCTTTTTCAGCCACGACCAGGCGACAAAGCTCTAAGTTGTGGTGCGGATTGCTGAGGCCCGCCAAAATCAGATAGCCGACTGGCTGAGGGTCAACAGGCAATTCCAAAATTAAATGTCGCTCATCTGAGTGTTCTAGAGCCGCTTGATGACGCGATCGCGGCCAGCCCACAACAAAACGAGCATTATCGGGATGCTGTTCGGTGATCAAGATAAAGTCCAAATCCGCTTCCGTACTTGAGCGGAGCTTGACCCGGTGAGAAGCGTGACCCATTTCAGCGACGGGGCTAGAAAGGACAGGATTTATAGGGAATCCACTGCGTCCATAGCTTGGCTAAAGTGCCTTCAGCAATTAGCAGGTTGAGACCATAGTTGAGCGCATCTAGCAGTTCACGGTTGCCCGGAACGACGCCAACGCCGAAGGGGGTTTGCGTCGGAATCTCAAAAGCAACCCGCAAATCGGGATTCATGGCCTCAGCCGCTAGCAGCGGTAGAGCATCATCCAGCACAGCATCAATTGTCTGGGACTGCAATGCTTCAATCATCTCTGGCAGAACGCGATCGCTGCCGGGAAATTCGACAAATTCTAGATCGGGAAGCTGATTGATCAAGTCCAGTTCTGTGCTGTGTTTACTGGCCCCTAAGCGAGCTTCCTTCAGGTCTTCGATTGTCTCGATAGGGCTTTCATCCCTCACCAGCACAGCCACGTCAAAGCGACCATAAGCTCGCGTGAAGTCAGCCCAAGCCCGTCTTTCCTGAGTGACAGGCTGGCTGAACCAGATGACATCATACTGACCTGAGCTGAGCTGAGTATAGAACTTGTCAAGCGGCAAGTCGCACCAAATCGGTTCTAGACCTAGCTTTTCACAGACAGCCCTCGCCGTTGCTGGCTCATAGCCCAAGCGTCTGCCTTCATCGATATAGCTCATCGGACGAGCATCAAAGCTGCTGGCAATGATGCGCAGCTTTCCCGGCTGAACCGTCGAGAGGGGAAAACTACTGTCCATAATTCTGTCAGATGCTGCCGTCATCGGTCTCAGAGTTTCCATAGTGCCTCTGTTGCCGTTATTTAGTTAATTTACCAAGACTTAACCTAGTAAAAGAAGATGTGGCCCACCCCTCAACAAAAGTTTTATACTCTTTTCCAGAGAATGCCCATTGACTTTATTAGGGTAACGCTGCTTGTCCAAAACAGACCGTCGCTGTTCACTCATTTGATCAGCTTTTAGGCGTAAGCCCCAAAATTAACCCCAAGGTGAGCCGCGACGCAGCTCGCTGAAACTGGTACGCCTCTTTTGAATTAACATCTACATCAGTATCAGTGAATGGCCTAGCCTGATTCGCTTCTCTGATTATTCTCGATTTTCTTTTTAGACTAAGCGTTATTGGGTGGAGGGCTAGCGCGTTGAATGACTTGACGCTGACGGCTTACGATTTATGGAAAGGCTATGGCGATCGCTCCGTTGTCCAAGGTCTAAATTTTGCCCTGCAGCCGGGCGAAATCGTTGGCCTGCTAGGGCCCAATGGGGCTGGCAAAACGACAACGGTTGGGATGCTCTACGGTCTGGTGATTCCTACCCGCGGCTTTGTCCAGTTTGGGCCTTGGCAGCTACCGGCCCAGGGCAAGCAGGCCCGGGCTGAGATGGGTATTGTCACCCAGGAGGACAACCTCGACCCGGATTTTACCGTTTTCAAAAACCTGTCCTACTTTGCCCACCACTATCGTCTCCGGGGCAAGCAGGCCCGCGATCGCGCAGCCGAACTGCTGAGCTTGGTCAATCTGCAGGATAAAGCGCAGGCTCAGGTTGACGAACTTTCTGGCGGCATGAAACGGCGGCTCGTGCTAGCGCGAGCGCTAATCAATCATCCCAAGCTCGTGTTTTTAGACGAGCCAACGACGGGCCTTGATCCAGATGCGCGGCAGGAATTTTGGCGACTGGTGACTCAGCTCAAACAGCAGGGCTGCGGTGTGCTGCTGACCACACACTATATGGACGAAGCGCAGCGGCTCTGCGATCGCCTCCTGCTAATGCAGCAGGGCAAGGTGATTGATGAAGGGACGCCCGCCGTCCTGATCAAGCGCGTCATCGGTCACGAAGTTGTGGAGATTGAGGGCGTACCCGTCACTAAGCTCCAGGCTCTCAGCGAATCGTTTCAGGTTTGGGGACGGCCATTTGGCAATGGCTACCTGCTGGCTTTGCCCAGCGATCAGCCTGAGAGGCTTTGGAGCCAAATTGAAGCCCTGCATCCTCCCCGCCTGACCCGCCGCCGGGCCAATTTGGAAGATGTCTTTTTGCGACTCACCGGAAATTTACTGGAATGAAATCTCTATCGCTTTCCCCCTGGGGCATTTATTCAGTCTGGTGGCGCCATTTTCAGGTCTATCGCAGCACCTGGCTGGTGAACTTTTTACCCCCCGTTTCAGAACCAATCATTTACCTCTTGGCTTTTGGCTTTGGCCTCACGCCGCTGATTGGCGAAGTCAGCTACGGAAATGCAACTATTTCCTACTCCCAATTCATTGCTCCCGGCATGATTGGCATTGGCGTCCTGTTCCAGTCTTTTTTTGAAGGCGCTTACAGCACGTTTATTCGGCTCAATTTTCAAAAAACGTGGCAGGCGCTGCTGACGGCTCCTCTGAGCTTCAGCGAAGTTTTCATCGGTGACTGGCTTTGGGCTACCACCAAGGGCACGATCGCCGGGGTGCTGACTGGCCTAGTGGCCGTAGTCGCCCGCCTCTATACTCTGCCCCACTTGCTGCTGGCGCTGCCCGTAATTGTTTTAGGTAGCCTCCTTTTCGGCGCGTTTGGGCTGCTGGTGGCGGGGATGGTGCGCAAAATCGACCAGGTGAACGTGCCGATTTTTCTGATGATTATTCCTATGTTCACCCTCTGCGGCACCTACTTTCCCCGCAGTACGCTGCCCCCCGCCTTGGAATTTATTGCGGGTCTTTTGCCGCTGGCGGCGCTGGTGGATTTGCTGCGCTGGCCGCTGGGATTGCCCAATGGCTGGCTGCTGCCGCTGCTGTGGCTGGTGGCCTGGACGGTCTTGTTTACCTGGCTGGCGGTGAAGCGGATCTATCCGCTGCTGTTTCGGTAAGGGTGGGTGGCTGAGCTGCCCAGACTAAGCTGGCGAACTCAGGTCGCTTATGGTCTGGGCGAGCTGGGAATTGCGGCCCCTGTGAGTCTAGCGATCTTCTTTCTGCTGTTTTTTCTCACCGACGTGGCCGGACTTTCACCGGGGCTGGCGGGCACGACGCTGCTGCTGGGTCGGCTGTGGGATGCGGTGAACGATCCGCTGGTGGGCTGGCTCAGCGATCGCACCCAATCTCCCCTAGGACGCCGCTATAGCTGGATGGTGGCGGCAGCTTTGCCGTTGGGACTGTGCTGCTGGCTGCAGTGGTGGGTGCCGCCGCTCGCAAATCAAACGGCCCTATTTCTCTACTACTGCCTAATTTCGCTCTTGGCCTACGGGCTGTATACTGCGGTGCAGTTGCCGTTTACGGCGCTGGCGGCTGAGCTAGCGGCCAGCTACGACCAGCGCACCCAGATTATGAGCGTGAAAGCGGGCTGCAATCTGGGCGGCAGCATTCTAGGACTCCTGCTCGCCCAGGTTATTTTTGCGGCTGTGGCCGATACTCAAAGGCAGTACTGGCTGCTGGGGGCCGTGACTGGCGGCGGTGTCGTGCTGGCGATCGCGATCGCGGTGCTCGGCACCTATCCTCGCTACCGGGCGATGCAGGCACGGCGGTTGGTTTCCTCTGAGTCTGTTGCTATTACCGCTCAGCCGCCCTGGCGATCGCTGGCTACGAATCACCCTTTTCGGTACATCGTCGGCCTTTATCTGTGTTCCTGGCTGGGGTTACAGGTGACGGCTGCTGTCCTGCCCTATTTTGTAACGGTTTGGCTGGGCCTGACGGAGCAGCATTTTACCCAAGTTGCGGTGGTGGTGCAGATGACGGCTTTGCTGGTGCTGCCGCTGTGGAGCTGGCTGGCTCAGAGGCTCGATAAGCAAAGAACCTACCTGCTGGGAGCGGTGATAGCGATCGCGGGGCTGATAGGATTTCTAGGACTGCAGCCGGGGCAGGTCGGCATGCTGTATGGCTACGCAATTTTGGTGGGGCTGGGGGTAGCAACGTTCTATTTTGTGCCGTTTGCGCTGCTGGCTGATGTGATTGAGCAAGAGGCCGTCCAAACGGGACAGCGGCGGGAGGGTTTATTTTTCAGCGTTCTGGTGTTTTTGCAGAAGGGGGCTTTGGCGATCGCGCTTTTTCTGACGGGGCAGGTTTTGGCCGGATCGGGTTTTGTTTCGGAGGCTGGCCTATCACAACCGGAGACGGCGCTGTGGGCGATGCGGCTGCTGGTGGGTCTGTTGCCAACGGTTCTCATGGCGGGGGGGTGTTTACTGGCTTGGCGCTATCCGCTGGACCGCGAAGTGGTTGAAAAACCGTAGTTTTCTCGGAGATAGGGAAAATAGGGCGCGGGCACTCTGAAGCCTAGTCAGGGGGCTTCACTCATGAAAATTTATCGTTTTAGCCAGCTGAGGCGATCGCGGAATCAGGCGGGTTTTACGCTGCTGGAAATGCTGCTGGTGCTGGTGATGATGGGAACGCTGGCGGCGATCGCGGCTCCTAGTCTGTTTGGGCTGTGGCAGCGGTATCAGCTTGCGGTGGGCCAGCGTGAGGTGTATGGCGGCATCCGCCAGGCTCAGCGACAGGCGATACAGGCCAAGATGAGCTGGCGCTTTAGCATTCGGGAAGTGGGCGATCGGGTGGAGTGGACGACTCATCCGGACACGATTTTGCCGAAGGATGCGACGGGCTGGCAAACGCTGCCTGTGGGGGTGCGGCTAGATGAGGAAACTAATTTGCGGCAGAAGAGTTACATTCCTTCCACCAAGTTTGACTACAAGGGCAATGTTCCGGCGCTGGCGTTTAAGGGACGGGTGACGCTGGTGGGTGAGGGGGGTGGTTCGTCAAAGCGCTGCGTAATTGTTTCGACGCTGCTGGGGGCGATACGGCTTTCGACGGATCAACCTTATCCAGATGAAAAGGGACGTTATTGCTATTGAGGCCGCATTCGGTTGGTGGAGCGTGCCATTCGTGACCCTACTGGGATTCGTCATCTATTGCAGAGGGCAGATCAGCGGCGTTTTGACCGCGCAACAGCGGCAGGCGCTTGTAGGCTTCGATGATTAAGGTAATAAAATTTTCTTGACTAAATCGTTCGTCCTGCATGAGCTGGAAGGCTCCAACAATGCCAATAGCCAGTAGTGCCCCAATGATAACGACGGGTAAGACATACCAGGGGACAAAGTGACTGACAATGGCAAATAGAGCCGTGACCACAAACAAGACAAACAGGTAAAACAGTCCAGACCCCCAAGGATTTTTGTGACGCTCGACAGTAGTAGGACGCGGATCGGGCTGAGGCGCTGGAGATGGATCAAACTGTCGTTCTAGTTCTCTGCGAGTCTCTAGCCGATCTTCGCGGCCTTTTGGCGTCTCGATGCCTTCTAGCAGGTCGCGAACCCGTACCTGTTGCCGCAGACCGGAAGGAACAAATTCTTGAACGCCCAAAGCTTCCATATCCAGCAGATTCTTGTAATCCACCAAAACATCCGGTCTGTCCGGTAGGGGCACTTTTTCTTCGACTTCAATGCCGGGGATGGTGTCGTGAATATAGTCGAACTGATCGCGGATGCTCTCCAGCAAAATGCGACGGGTGCTCTGATTGCCGCTGACCCAGATAAAAATTTTGCGATCTTCTTTGTCGGCTTTGACCAGAGCTTTATTGCCGCCTTTGACCAGAACAACGCCGTTGCGCCAGTAGGTGCGTTTGGCAATGAGCTGATTCATCCGCACGATGAAGCGGGAAATAATGCTGCCGGGTAGGATGTTGTAGTGATATTGAAAAGGCAGTGCATCCTGCCAGTCGCCGGTTTCCGGTTCTTCTTTGCTGAGCAGGTCGGGCAGCAAGTATCTTTCGTCGGCATAGCCTTCTAGGGGAAAGCACAGCTCAAACTTGCGCATGATGTCAAGAATGAACAGATGCTTTTCCGGCGGATAGCGCTTGCCCTCAACTTCCGAGACGATCCTCGCCTGCAACAAGATAGCGTTCTCAATCCTGAATGGGTCACCAACGGCGTTTACTCCATCCTCAACGACAACGCCCTCATGACTCAGCATAAAGGTATGCT
>JAAHIC010000429.1 GCA_010671965.1 Leptolyngbya sp. SIO4C5 | reverse complement strand
GCCTGAAGTAAAGACAATTAAAATCTCTTAAATCTTTGTTTAACTAAGAGCAACAAGCTAATCCCTGTTTGACGAGATTGAGACTACAGCGACGGCACGCCTTAAAAATTAAGGAATATCTTTCTTGAGGGAGATTTTTCCAGATGCCTAAAGATAAGCAGCTAGATTGCCGCAAAAATCAGCAGCAGTTGCCGTGAAGATTTTAATAGCTCGACTGTGCCAAAGTCTTTTTTAAACTTGAAGATTTATAATGCTGGCTGCTCAAATAAGTCATACCATTACTATTCTTAGTTCCATTAAGATCAAATGATTAAAAAACATCGATTTCTTTTATGTTTTGCCGGATTAGCGCTGTCATCAGTCCTGATAGGCTGCGATCGCGTAGCTGAAGATTTTCAGGTAACAACAGATCGCTACGAAGCTAGAGCTATTACAACCTACACCTGGCAGGTGAGCTATCAAGGGCAGGCTGATATTCCCAAAGCTCTGAGGCAGGAAACCTTTGAATCCACCTCATTAGTCAATCGCAACGGCATCGAGCCTGAAGCGGCTGTTTCAGGCCCAGATGATAAAGGGCTGTGGTGGCCCGAATTGCCGCCCCGACCTACCGTGGATGTCTTAGAAGCAAGCGAGCGGCAGGGGGAACAGCGATCGGCTCCGGAACTGCTGAAAAAGGCCAGCTATGAAATTGATTTTCAGGTGGATGACACCGCGCAAACCCTACCCACGAGCTATCCCGTTTACAGACAGGCCGTCAAAGCGGCAGCCGCCGAGCAGCCTTTGGTGCTGACCCTAGGCCCCGGCCAAGCCTCAGTTATCAAAGCTGAGCCAATCAGCGAGTAATCACCGTACGCCGACGCCAAAAAGGACGCTCCCAGGAACGCCCTTGCAGCTCAAAGAACTCAACTCTCTGCCGCTAAGACCGCTTACGCCAGCAGTTCTTGCGCCCTCTGGACGAATTCCTCTGCCGTTAGGCTGTTTAGAGCCATCACAGCCGCCGCGCTGGCCGCCGTCTCACCCCGCTTCCAGGCAAAGACATCTCTAGGCGCAGTGCTACGCAGCATCACGGGTTCTAACATGGCGCTAGAACCCCCTGTGACGCCAATCAAGGCATCCCCGCCAAAGAGGTGCTCAAATCCGGTATTGTCTAAAAACTGGCCGTCTGCTTCGGCGCAGGTGTCCCAAGCGGTATCGCTGGGGCGATAGAGCCGTCGCGGACTGATAATGGCCACAATTCGAGAGCCAATTCCCTGCTGGGCTAGGGCTGCCGCCGCCGCATAAACCGGCAGCAGCGTCATATCGCCAATCACCGCAAAGACAACTGTTTTACTACCTGCCAAAGTTTGCAGCGCGATCGCTCCCTGCTCTAAGGCCTGACGGGTTTGATCAAACGTAGTGCGAACTGGCAGCGGTGACTTGCTAGCGGTAATTGTCACACCTTTGTTGCGCGTGGCGATCGCCCATTCATAGCAAACCTGAATGCTATTGGCATCTACTGGAAATAGCGGAAACACGTTGCCGTTGCGCATCATGGCCGCAAAATAGTTCTCAATTTCCGGGCGCTGATGGGTCCAGCCATTACGGCCCTGCTCTAGGGCGCCAGCCGTAAACAGAGTCACGGTTGAAGGGGTGGGGCGGCGTAGCTCAGCCATTGCCTGAGTCACCGTCTGCCAAATCGGCAAGCCATTGATGGCAAAAGACTCATAAGAACACCACAGGGTACGGGCACCAAACAGGGCCAAACCGGCTGCTAGACCAGAACAGGCGTCTTCACTGAGCGGTTCATAAACCTGCCCCTGAGGCCCCTGATAGTAGGTGTCATCGGTTGT
Organism: Leptolyngbya sp. SIO4C5; assembly: GCA_010671965.1. Taxonomy (GTDB): domain Bacteria; phylum Cyanobacteriota; class Cyanobacteriia; order Phormidesmidales; family Phormidesmidaceae; genus Sphaerothrix; species Sphaerothrix gracilis. The sequence goes on along the minus strand of JAAHIC010000429.1, from coordinate 2,968 downwards.
GGGGTGAACGATTTTAAGCGCCTGGTTGATGTTATTGATACCCGAAGCCGCGTTGCCGTCAGCATTGGTGACAACAAAGTTAGGATCCTGCTGACCGACATAAGCGGCCAAAGCGCCCATTGCCGTTGTCGCGACCTGCTTGTCCCCGTCTACCGCAAACGCTTGCAGGGGCAAATTGCCGAGATCGGGCAGCGGCAATTCCTTTTCGGTAACGGCTGTTTGGGCCGCAGGGCCGCCGCCAGCGCGGGCAAAGTTCGTCCGCACTAAATGCCAGGCTTCGGCAGGCAGCGCCCGCTCCTGTAGGGCCGCGGCAATATAGTCTTTTTCTAAAGTATCGCCAGCATAGAGGTTGTGAGCCTGAGCGCCTCGCTTGTGTACCCCTGCCCCTTTGAGTTGTTTAATGATCAGGACGGTGAGCGTACCGCTGAGGGCAGACTGGGCCGCGCGATCGACGGCAGTGAGTACGGCCTGGGTGAAGGCCAAGCGCTGCTGGAAAGAAAAAGCGGTGCTGTCAACATAAGTCCCTACCTGATTGGCGTCGTCATAGTCCTTGGCGTTGACTAGAATCACTTCTTGGAAGCCGTGGCTGCGCCAGTAAGCCAGCATGTGCTCATTGCTTTGGGTAGAAACCATGCTGTGGTGTTCTTGGGAAAACCCGTTCCAAACTAGCACCGGCAAAAAGTTGGTCACGCCCGGATAGGCCGTATTAAAGTGACCAAAGCTGCTCATGACGTATGGCTCACCTATGCCACCATCGCCAATCGTGACGGGGAAGAGAACTTCTGGGTGCAGCTTAGCCCCGGCCATAGCAAAGTGTTGCCCTTGACCTAAAGGGCCTGCCGGGCTGAGTAGACCTGGAATTTGCCCGGAGAGATGCCCTAGCAGTCCGTGAGTTTCCCGAAACCGCTCACCTAGCTGCTGTACCGTTTCAATCCCCATAGCCTCTAAAGAGCGATCGAGAAAGACGGTGCTATAGAAGCCGGGAGCGTGATGCCCCACTTCGGTAATAATATTTTTGTAGCCCAGCATGACCAGGGCGGCGATGCCCTCAGCGACGCTAGCAAACCCCCCTGGATGTCCAGACGCTTTGGTGGCCGTAGTTTGCAGCGTCAAGTAGCGCAGAGCGTCAGCCGCGAGCAGGGTTTGATAGACAGCGGCGGCATCTGTAGCCTGGGCAATAGCGGTTTGGCCCTCAGCGATCGCAGGCGCTTTGCCATAGGTTTCAAAGTCAGGCCAAGCGTCTCCGAAGTACCGAATTCCCTGGCAAAAGGCTGGCATGGTAGGGGGGGTGCTGGCGGCTGTCATACTTGCGGTGTCCAACTTCATCAAGAGTGCAATCTTCAACGGTGAGTAAGCGCTGGCGGCACTTACTTAATAATTGCTTAACACTCATACTACAGGGGAATGCCAGAGAGCCGACAGCGCCAACATAGAAAATTGCCCGCCGATGCCATTGGCTAGCGGGATTGAGTTGAGGGACAGTAGGTTTGCACGTATTTAACTGCCAAGGGCGTAATTTTTTGCACCGTACGCACGATCACGGCCTTATCAAGCTCCTGCCAGGGGCGCGGTCGCTCAAAGTTGCAGGGCTGTAGGATGCCCCAAAGCTGATCGTCGGCAGTGAGGTGGGCATGAACTAAGGCGCGGTGACCGAAATGCTGTCGCTCAAACTCTAGATTCAAAACTGAGGGATCAGCGGTTTCAACATCTGCAACGAAGATAGAGGTATCGCCTTGCAAAGCCGCCGCAAACAGCGGATCTTGCTGTTCTAGCTGAGCTGGATCTTCGGCTTTCCATTCACTATCAGTGACATCGGGAATGTCTGCGCTGCGCCGCCAGCAAAAGGGAACTTGTCCTAAACGGCTTACCGGATGGCGTAGGTAGAGAAAGCAGCGATCGCAGGCCAGCAGACTTCCTAAAACTGGCAGCAACTCAGGAAACAGCTCTTTTGGCTCCTGCTGGGAGTCGAGCAAAGATTCGAGCTGAGGCGGATAGGCGGGATTTTCCATGACTATTTTTCAAACTGCCAAACAATTAGTTGCACCGCAGCCGTCTGTAGCTGCTCAATAAATTCTTGATTATCTTCAAAGGCCATCTGATTTACATAGGTGGCATCGACATGAACCGAAAACTTTTTGGGCTTGAACGGCCAGGGTTCGACCGTAATCGTATCATCGGCTCGCTGCCGGACGGTGTAGCCTTTTTCATCGGGACCGGGGGTAATTTCTAGCGATCGCTGGGCGTCTGGCAAATTTCGCTGACAGAGGATCAACGAGAGGCGATCGCACCAGCGCATGAGGGCGTAAGCTCGATCTGCCTGTACGGGTTTTACCTCCATATCTTTTAGCCACTGCTGCTGCTGCTGCTCTAGCTCATCTAAAAAGCGATCGAGATCTTTGGACTCTTGCCGTCTGCCCTGATTGAGATAGCTCACATGCATAGCAGTCAGTAAAGCGACCCAGCGGCTGCGATAGCGAGCATTATTGATGTGCTGCCGCAGTTCTTCCACGCAAAGTTGACCATCGAGTGTGAAATCTAGCGGCGCTCCGGCCTCACTGAGGTGGTCGCCTTCCCACTCTCGCTCTAAGTCGTCGTGATGTGAGATAGCAGAGACGATTTCGACAGTATGAGAAATATCGGCTGACGAATTCCAGTAGCCTGCCAGCTGGGCTGCCAGCAGTGCATGGGCGCGGTGATAGATAATCTCCCACCCCGTATTTACCAAGTTAATTATCATTGTTCAAAATCTAGAATTTAGGCACAATCGACGCCTGAATGTTGGAATCGCTGGGACGGGTATACCAGTAAGCCCAAGCAATCAGCACAAACTGAAACGGGAGGCGAATTGCATGAAACCAATTGCCGTCAGGCACACCGTCTAAGTGAATATGGTTAACTGCCATGTTGATATTGGCTGGGTAAACCGCAATAAACAGGGCAATCAGTCCCCACGCTGCCAGTTGGCTTA
>JAAHIC010000428.1 GCA_010671965.1 Leptolyngbya sp. SIO4C5 | reverse complement strand
TGCTGTTCAAAACAGACTAAAACTTTAGCTAAATCTTCTGGAAAAATCAGCGCCTGCCAGGTGTCAGGCGTATTAGCCAGCTCGTGATCGGCGTAGCCAAACATGCGCTTGAATCCAGGACTGAGATACTCCTGATTGCCTGGAATATCCCAGTCCCAATAGCCCGCTAAAATCACATCTAAGATTTGCTCTAGCAGAGTCAGTTCTTGTCGAACCTGCTCTGCCTGCAGCCGCTCTGTTTCGGCCTGTTTGCGATCGGTGATTTCAGTAAAGTAAATAGTCAAGCCATTAGCATCTGGGTAAATTCGATTTTCAAACCAGCGACCCCAGGGTTCGTAATACTCTTCTAGATAGACTGTCGTTTGCTGCTCCACCGCTCGGTGATACGCCTGATAGAAAGGCTGTCCGACGCCGTCGGGAAACTCTGTCCAGATATGCTTGCCAATCAGCTCGGCTGCCGGACGCCCCAGCAGTTTGCCCGCATTGTCGTTGACGTAGACATAGCGCCACTCCGTATCTAAGGCCACGATGCCATCATGCATACGCTCAAAGACGCTGGTGAGCAGGTCTTTGGCCTTAGTAGCTTCTATGCGAGCAGCAATTACGTCATTCAGCAGCGGAAAAAGCGACTGCGGCTGTATCTGGGGCTCAGTCTGACGGCAATCGCTCCTGTTTGGGACAGGGCCAGCCTGCCCCTGCTGTAAGGCATTTTCTGCCTGCCGATGGGCCTCAAAAGCTTTTCGCAGCGCTGTGTTCTGCTGCTCGAAGTGTTGATTCAGGTGCCGTAGCTTCAGCTGCGTGCCAACTTTGGCGACGATTTCTTCTGCCTGAAAGGGTCTGATGAGATAATCTGCCGCGCCGCTGATTAAACCGTCTTTGCGCTGGGCCAGCTCGCCGACATCAATGACAAAAATAACGGGTATGTCCCGGACTGCGGCAGCGGTCTGCAGATGATGGCAGAATTGAGCAACGGCAGTTTGGGCCATGCTCAGCAGCAGCAGGTCAGGCTGTAGCGTCCTGACTTGCTGGAGGGTGCTGTCATCGTAAGTAATGCTTGAGCAGTCCCAGGCTGATGCTTGCAGAATGGCGAACAAGTCTTGCAGCTCATTCGCTCCGTCACTGATGACTAGAAGCTTGCTAGTTTCCATGACACTGACTGCACTATGTGTTGAGTCTAGAAGCGGGTTGAGGCTCAGGCACGTCACGAATTGAATCAAGTGACAGCCGCAAATCAGAAATACTGAAAAAATCGTGGCTTACTTCATCATAAGGCTAAGCTGAATTAATCGAATCAGAGCGATCGCCCGTCTCTTCCTGCAGCGCCGTCAGCGCCGCCTGAGAAATCCAGGTCTGCTGGGCGGCATGGTTCGCTGCTACTACCGTAGAGGACATAAGCACGAGTTCGCTGCCCTGATGGGCCACCTCAGCCGCGATCGCCTCTAAAACCTGTCGCCGCTTTTGATCAGCCGGATTGACCTCCCGAATATAAATGCAGAGAATGCGCCCCGGATAGTCTTGCACCAGCCGCGCATAGATCTCGGCATCCTGCTGGCCGCTATCGCCCACCAGGATAAATGGCAGGTCACTGTAGAGCTGCAAAATTGGCTCGATTTGCTGGCGTTTGTGCTTTTCGTGGCTGAAGGACAATATGTTATCAAGGGCCAGCTCAATGTCGTGCAGAAAAACCGGGCCGGGGGGCAGACCGTGAATGGCAATGAAGCGCTCAAACACGTCGTACATATTCCAGGGGCTGCTGGAGACATAAAAAATGGGGTTGCCCCGCTCGCCGCGATCGCCTGACTCTAGGGCCTGATACAGCCTGGCCATGCCGGGTAAGGGGATGCGGGTGTAGGCGTTGCCCAAGTAGGCCATCTGCACCATGCGAAAAAAGTTGTCGCCGCCCGTATTGACTACCGTGTCGTCTACGTCGCTGATCAGACCAAACTGGGCTGTAGCGCCGGGGATGCGGGCCGGGGCGATCGCGGTGACGCGCTCTTGTTTAGGCGGCTCTGGCTCTAATAGCTCTAGCTCCGCCGTATACCAGAGGCGATCGCGCTCTAGCGGCTGCGCCAGCTCGACAACGGTGTGAAAATAGCCTTCGGCATCGGTTTCAAATTCTTGGGTGCGATCGCCAAACGTGAGCCGCAGCTTTGCCCCCGGAATTTCGTCACTCTCAAAGCGACGGTACATATTCAGCAGGTTCTTCCAGATGGGCGCTGCGCTAGTACCGTGATCGATTTTTTCATCTTGCAGCACTCGGCCCATGAAGTGGAGCTGCTGGGGGGTGCCATAGCCCATGTAGGTCATGATCTGCAGCGGCTCTTCTAGGTTCAGCGCTTTGAGGACTTGCTTCTTGGCGCGATCAAAGAGGCGGTTGAGCTGACCCGTCCAGTCAGACACGGTGCGTGCCCAGGAGGGTGCGGCCAGCGGCAGGAAAATGCTCAGCTTGAGCAAATCACGACGATTCAAAAACATAACAATCTGCGGCGATCGCAGCGGGCTATTTTCTCAAGGTAGCACTGATAGCAGTGGGGGCGCAGAGTCATGGGTTAAAGCTGGAGCAGATGAGGGCAGATCCCAGAGATTTCAGCGTTGGGATGAAATTCTCTCATCTAATGACTAAATCTCTGGGATTTGGCGGCACTATTCGGCTATAGGCGTCTTGATTAGCACGCACACGACTTCGCTGGGGTTGCTTGTCCGCTGCGGTTCGCTCCAGGCGGTGGCTTCAGCGTAGCCTTTGATGTGCATCAGGTGAATATCGAGCCTGACGGCTTCGGCGTCACCGATGAGCACATGGCGCACTCGCTTACGCTTGGGGGCGGGTTGAGGTGCGGGCGTAGCCGAAACTGTGGACGCTGCGGCGTCCGAGTGAGATTCTTGAAACATGATGTTCTGTTTCCTGTTTTTGGGTTTGCAATGAACCCCACCGCCACGATGTCCGCTCTAAGTAGAGAGGATGGGGGTGGTTGAGGAAAACAGAACACGAAAACCCCAGCACACCGCGCGAGATACAAATCCGGTGGCTAGGGTAAACTGACCACTAGCCCGTAATCTGGACGCATCAGGTTGCGGGTCAGGTGTCTGTTGGAGGGCCTAACTCCTTCAGGCACCGCCGAAGGTCTTCGAGTTCTGCGGTTAACTCGCCGTCGAAACGGCTTAATGTTTGAGGATACGCATATAGGCGATCGGCGTCAAGCATAGATGACTATAGATGGGCGATCGCCTTTATTCTTACTACACCCGCATCGATTTTAGAATTTAGATAAAAATTGGTGCTTCAAGCAAACAAGTTGCGTACTTCCAAATAGCTTTTCAAGACAAGCCTCAGATCGCATAAACAGAGCATCAGTAACTAAATAATAAAGAAACCTCAGCAGCCCGACTTTTAGTTAGAGGAATGATTATACTGAAGCATTCCACACTTATTTACCCACACAGGGATCTCAGGCAGGCATAATTCTACATAAGAGTCCATGTCAAGATCTTATGTGGAATCTTTCTCTTTAATAATAGCTAGCTGGTAAAAATTAACCATTCAATATTTTCGTGTGCCAATACTTCGTGGTAAATCTATTCTCTGCTACTCGTAAGACTTCAATTCATGAAATTTGGTGTTTCCGAGATTGCGCGCGAACTTGAGGTTGACCGGAACTTGGTCAAATCGTGGGCTTATCACTTTAAAGACCACCTGAGTTCAGGCGCTAATCCGAAGAAAGGAACACCGCGCCAGTTCACTCCTCAAGATCTTCGCGTTCTTGCATACGTTTATTTTCACTGGGAAGACAATCTAGATTTCGAGTGCATCAGGATCGGGCTAAATCGGGGCGAGTACGAATCGGAACAGTACGATGACCTAATAACGTCAATGACGCCCATATTTGATGAATTGCCTGACGACTTAGATGAAACATGGCGTCACGTGTGTGTTGTTGGTGGCATGTATAGTGGTGCGTTTGATACGTTTACGCTTGCTGAATCATACAAACTTGCGGGTGACACACTCGTAGAAGCAGCCTTGTCCACAGCCGAACCGCACGAATTGATTTATCCAATCATTTACAATTATCGACATGCGATAGAACTCTACCTCAAAGTGTTGTTATCTACCCAGGAAAAGAAGCATGATTTAAGGTCACTTTTTGAAAAATTACGCCACTTCTTAAATGCTGAATTTGGTGCAACTATACCTACTTGGTTTGAGAACGTAATCATGGAATTTGATGATTTTGATCCAGATTCGACAGCGTTTCGATATGGAGATAACGGAGTGTTTTCGTGGTGTACCGGAGAACAAGGGGAATTCTGCGTCAACCTACCGTATATCAAGCAACTGATGGGTTGGATGGCGTCTGCATTTTATCGCATCAGATACGTAGAAATAAAAGCCACCTAACGACCTCAACGCAGCGGACGCACAAGAGTCACCGCTATTGAGTTTGAGGTGATCTGCCGCTGCTGGTTGAGAACGTTATGTGCCTTAAGATTCCGATGGAGGCAGTACGGTTAAGTTTGTGGCTAGGGCTTTAAAGAGTTGACGATTAAAGAGCTTTACAGGCAATGATTGAAGATCACTTTTTCCTCAAAAACAACGTTGTTGATGTTGATGCCGCTGTTGTTGGAGTCAGTAAAACACAATGGGTTGCTGTTCCTGAACAAGAAGCAAGTTCTGAAAAGGCTCAAGCGATCATGGCTCAACGCCGATTTGATGTGCTACCAATTATTTCAAACAATGGAATCGTGAAGAAATATTTCCATACAAGAAAATGGAGTGACTATAATTCAATTTCTTGCTGCTCAATTGAA
>JAAHIC010000427.1 GCA_010671965.1 Leptolyngbya sp. SIO4C5 | reverse complement strand
GTTGAGATACTCTTTAATATCCTCAAACATGGTGGGAGCCAGCGGATGCCAGATGCCCATATCCGGGTAGGTAACGGGATCACGGTATTCCAGAGCCACTGACTTTGGCTCGGCGCTGTCCTCTTCTTTCTTGAAGACGTAGCGATCGGCCAGCATCACCAAGAAATTTTCCAGGTTATCCTTAGAGCCACCCAGCCAGTACTGAAAGCTGAGCATGAAATTGCGGGCATCCTGCGCCTTCTCAACCGGCAAGTATTTCAAGACCTTGGGCAGAGTTCGCAGCAGCTTCAGCATAGCGTCTTCAAAGCCGCTGCCCTGCTTCTGGCGGCGCTTCTTCATGAACTCGCCAATGACGCTCTTAGACTGGCCGAGCTGCGCCATCGAGAAGCTGCCCAGCTTGTTAAGCCGCATCACCTGGGGCATGGAGGGGAAGATAACGGCGGCATCAAGGCGATCGCGGTGGGGCTGAACGGCAGCCACGACTTTTTCTGCCAGTTCCTCAATGAAAATGAGCGAGGCGATAAAGATGTTGGCTTCAGCGATGTCTTTTTGAAACGCCTGGTAGTTTTCTTCGCCCCGTAGCTCCTCAATCAGATAGCCGCTGACCTCGACAGCCATGTAGGGATTACTGTCGTTGATCGATCGTACTGCCGCAGACAGCGCACTTTGATACTGCGGCTCTAACACGACATAGACCACTTTCACCAAAGTCCGGCCCTGCAAATCGTCGGGAGCAATGTGTCGGACAGTGGGCTTGACGTGGGTGAACATGCAAAAAACTCCTTGATGCGTATTCTCAGGTCTAGATCAGACAGCGATTTGGAAACTCTACAATTTTCCAGCCGCCAATTTTGTCGGATTGGCTTGACAAAGCTGCCAGAATCAAAAGCTAAAGACTAAGACAGATTTGCGATCAGAAATAAGCTGAATTAAAAGCTGACCGCAGTGGCTCAAAACTTTACAAAAGTATCTTTAAGAGCTAAGAGAGACACCTGCAATTTCAAGACTTGAACGCTTAACCTAACAGCCTTTGTATCAGAAAATCCTTGTCAGTTCAGGGGTTGAGCGATTATGTGACACAATTCGACATAAACAATCTCCATCTTTGTAAACAAAGTTAACTGAGAATGTGATTGAACACTCACCAAAACGTATCCGAAATTTAAATATAATTCTTTCACGAAAAAATATTTTTGAAAAACTTATTGGCAGATTAGTTTTCCCAATTTAATTTATTAAAGAAAGTAATCGTTCGCGGTTTGCCTCCTAGGAAGGCGTATAGACTGCGTCATGGCTACGAAGCGCCTCTCAAGTAGGTAGGCGCAGTAAACATGAGGTCAATGAAGTTTGTGGCTAAGGCACAAAACCCAACACCCGCAAGGGTGACGCTGTCGCTTTAGGGCAGCCATGCTCGGCGAGCTTTACTAGCCTCAAAACAGTTAGATCCGCCTACTTACGCCGGTTTATCTATTCGGATTTCGTAGATATTCCAGAAGATGCCTTTGAAGGCGGAAAACCGCACGCCCTCGACGTAATCTCGCACTGCGGCTAGGGCTAAGGGATTGATCAGGTAAATAAACGGCAGATATTCTTGGGTAATCTGCTGCGTCTCGTCGTAGAGAGCTTTGCGCTCGGCCAGGTCATAGGTTTGCGCTGCCTGAATGTAGAGATCGCCAATGCGCTGCTCCCAGTCATAGACTATGCGGCCTTCAAGCGGGTCCTGTCCGGCCTGAGCCGACTGATTGAAGGCGTGGAGACTGCCTTCCGGTAGCCAAACATTGGCACCGTCATTCGGCTCGATGCCGCCGGTAAAGCCTAGCAGATAGCAGTCCCATTCTAGAGAGGTGGAAAGTTTGTCTACTAGAGCGCTGAAGTCCAGCGGCTGAAAATCCACCTGAATGCCAATTTTGCTCAAGTCCTGTTTTACCTGCGCTCCCATTCCTTCCCGCAGCTTATTGCCCGCATTGGTAATCAGCGTGAAGCGGACCCGGTTACCAGCGGCATCGAGCAGTTGTCCGGCAGCGTTGTACTGAAAGCCGATGCTCTTTAGCAGTTCTCTAGCTTTGTCGGGATTGTAATCGTATGTTTTGAGGCCCTGTTCGGGTGGCAAATAGAAAGGACTTTGAATATCAATCGGGGAATGCTGAAGCTGCCCTAATCCTTGAAACAGGTTGTTCAGCATGGTCTGGCGATCGAGGGCATAGGCGATCGCCTGACGAAATTCCACCTGAGTAAACCAGCTTGACTTGATCGGATCTACCAGCGGTTTACCGTTGCGGCTACCCTGATTCAGATTGAAGCTGATAAACGTGGTGCCAAAGGCAGGGCCGCCGTTATAAATTTTGAAATTGCCGCGCTCCTCTTCCCGCTTCAGCAGGGCGAACTCATCCGCCGAAACCCCCACAGCATCGGTGCCGCCGGAGCGAAACTGAATTAGGGAGGCTGTGGTCGATTCAACCACTTCCCAGATGTAGCGCTCGATGTAGGGCTGGGGATTTCCGGCGGCATCCTGTCGCCAATAGTAAGGATTGCGCTCAAATACTACCCGCTCATTGGGCACATAGCGGCTGAGGCGATAGGGGCCGTTGGTAACGACTTGATCCGGCGGGGTGTTGGTTCCCCAAACCGTGAGAAAGACAGGACTGCCGGACTCGTCTTTGGTGGTGACGAACTCTGCTAGCGCATGTTTGGGCAGGATGACAACGCCATCGGGGGCACCCGCCGTCGCCAGCAAGAAGGGCGAAAAAGGCTCTGGCAGGATAAACTCTACTTGGCGATCGCTGAGCTTGCGCACCTGAGGAAACTGGCCGCTCTGCCCAATTTTGAGCATACTTTCAACGCTGGTGGGAATTTCCGGGTTGAAGATGATTTGCTCATAGGTAAACACCACATCATCAGCCGTCAGGGGCTGACCATCCGACCATTTCAGATTTGGGCGCAGGGTAAAGACAAAGCGCAGCTTGTCCTCTGACATCTCCCAGGACTCAGCTAGCTCTGGCTCAATCTCGGCGGTGAGGCCATTAACGCTGGTCAATCCGGCAAAGGTAAGCGGGAAAATGTTGGGTCGCTGGCGGCTGAGGGCATAGTTAAAGGTCTTGGGATCGCTGAGGACGTCCACTACGATTTGAGTGGTTTGAGCCGCTTCAGATTTGACCAGCAGCGCCTGACAGCTACTCAGCGCGATCGCCAGCACTGCCGCTAGAGCCAGCGCTCCCCACCTTCTGAGCCAGTTCATCTCGCCTCGCGATCGCACTACTTAGACGCCTGTTCCGGCTGACGACAAATACCAAAGACGGAAGTGTAGCCGTGGAGAAAGGTGGTGCCGCCAATGGGGCCAATTTCACCACCGCAGAAAAAGCCGCTCAGGGGTATCTGCTCAAAATAGCGATTGAATAGCCCAGAGTCAAAGTTAGCCTCTTCATAAAGCCCTGCTCCCCGGCCCATACAGGCAAACATCAGCGCCCCGGCAGCCTGAGCCTTCTCGTGCTGGCTTTGGTAGCGATCGAGCAGCATCCGCAGGTCATCGGCTGAGGTCTGAGCATCGCGCAGGTGAAACTGAATCCGCTGCCCTGGGCGGACGCGATCGCCAATCGCGATCGCCCCTACTTTAGGATCGACGCCAATCAGGTTGCGGATTAGAAAGTCTCCCCGCTCCAGGTTGGGTTTAAATCCGCTCTGCTCAACGCCAATGAACAAGGAGTGTTGAGCCAGTTCCCGATCGGCTTCGTCTAGGCTCTGAAATAGCTCTTGCAGCACGTCCATCGGCGTTTTCAAGCTGGCTGTTCCGAGGTCTGAATCTGTTTCCAGCTTGAGCAAAATATTTTTCTCTCCTTCCGCCACGCGGTAAGGCTGACCAATGGGGCGACATCCCTGGGCCACGATGGCATCTAAAACCACATTGCCAGATAGCGCTACGCCGACAACCCCCTCTTCAATCAGCTCCCCACCGCAAAACAAACCACAGCTCCGGTTAATACTGCCAATACTGGCTAAACCGCCCACTTTTACAGCCCCCGGATAGGCAAAATCTAGCCCTTGCAGCAAATCATTGATCCCCGCCGAAAAAGGATCTGCCATCAGAATAAAGTGGGGCTGCGTTTGCGGGTCTACGCCAATAAGTTCACTCCAGCGATCGGGGGGGCTATCCAAATCAGGGAGGTCTTCCGATGAGCAGTGAAAGCTTTGCAGCGTTACCCCCGGCAGGCTGGCCAAACTCAGGCTCAAGGCGGGCTGACCTTCAGCTTCTACGGCCTCGCCTTCAGCGCTGGTACCAATAACGCCTCCCCCGCTGCAGCCCAACCAGATAGGGACATCGAGCTGTTCCTGCAGCAGGGGCATAAGCCGAGAAAATTCACTGGCAAAAGCCGCCGAGATAAAGACCAAAGCCAAATCAGGCTGGGCCTGCAGACGCTCCTGAGCCTGGGCCGCTACTTCCGCCACGGCAGCTTCTAGTGAGGGCCGGGTCGATAGGGCACTGGCCCACTTCATTGTGCTAGCTGAGGTATCCATATCCTCCCGATCCTGCTTGATACACTACAATTATGATCGGCCTTGCCAAGAAATAGCTGGCGGTGGCGGCATGAATATTCACAGGCAATCTCTAAGCTGGCCCATCCTGAGCCAGTCAACCGAGTCAATTAGCAGATAAATTTATAGCTTCATGGGGATCAATAAGTATTTTTACTCTGTCTGATGTCTGATATACCGCTAGACTGCTTTTCAGAAGTTAGACTATAGTTGCATAGTTTTTTGAGTCTTATTGTGAAACTTCATCAACGATGATTTATCCACCACAAGACTCAAAAAACTATA
>JAAHIC010000426.1 GCA_010671965.1 Leptolyngbya sp. SIO4C5 | reverse complement strand
TGTTGATTGTACTCTATGCAGTGCAAGATTGTTGCAACCATAGGTCCTGCTTGGCTAATCAGCCACTCACAAGCAGCGGCCTTAAATTCTCGCGGCGCTTTTTGATAACGTTTGACATGATCCGATGTGGTAGACCACTGCAAAATTGTGGGTAAATCAGGTTTCTCTACTTCAAAACCGAGGCCATGGTTGAGTAACAGGGGCCACACCACTTCAGCATCTAAAAATCCCCCCATGACCGGCGAATATTGGTCAGGAGGAATCCAGTCCATCAAGATTTCAGGCAGCCACTGATACTGAGCGAGCCGAGGATCAATATTGGTAGCTCGGAACAGAGATTTGACGATTTGCCAGGAGTCAATGGTAAATAAGCGCTGCTTAACGAAGCGAATCAGGATATCTTCCGATAACTCGCTTTCAGAAATCGGAGTCACGATAACCTGGATAGCGTACTTTAACTTGTCCTCTGTAGCTCGTTCTTGTTGCCCTTTTTGAAGGGCAATGCGGAGTGCTAGAGGAGAGTCGCACTGATCAATCAGGTAGCACTGTTCGCCGTCAAACTGCTGGCGATCGCCTGTCCAGCGGCCTTGGGCATAAATCCCGATGACCTGGCTGCCGTTTGATCGCTGTAGGATGGCGGAAACCTGAGCTTTAATCTGGCTGAACGTGGGCGCGGCTATCACTCGCTGTGATGAGTCTCCTCGATAATCCAACTGATGCTTAGACGCACATTTTCGCTTGCTTTGAGCCCTTTGCCTAGTTTGTCTAAAAGTTCTTTAGTTGCCGTGAGACTCAAATTATTTTCACGCCCTTCGCTGACTGTTCGGACTGTGGTTGTTGCAGTACCAGTATCACTGGTCTCTATGACTTTGGTTTCGGTTGGATCAGGTACAACTGGTGAAATATGAGGCTGTTTATCTGGTGGTTCCGGTCTAGGTGTTTCCGATTTAGATTGCTCTCTTAACAGTCTTAGAGCTTGATTTAGCGACTGCTTGAGTTGTAAATCCAGAGAAATAACATGCTCATCGCTCCTAAGAGCCTCACTCAGAGTCTGTAAAACACGTTTAGCCTCACTTTCTAGGTCACCAGAAAGCTCAGCCACAATTTGGAATATTGCCCAACTGTCACTATTTAGACTTCTTGTAAGGTTGTCAGCTTTTTTCATACATTCCGCCATGGCGGCTGCTGAAGTGGCGATCGCACATTCTCCCAGTAATTCCACCACGTCATCTTCCTTAGCGGCACTCAGTTGTTCAACCATTGCCAGAGTCGTCGATGCTGTTATCATGCGATCGCACTCTTGAGAGAGATTTAAGGTCTCTAAACTATCTTGCAAAGACTGCACGTAACCCTGACAGTTCTCAACAGCGGCTTTGGCTTTGGCTTGAACTTTGGCGGCTAAATCAGCCACCGTACTGGCCTTACGCAGGTCCGCAACCGATACGCCGAAAATCTCATCAGCTCGCTGCCGAGCGGTTTTCCAAACGGATTCGTCTGGAAGTCTTTGCTCCCGCAGCTCGCACTCGTTAGGAATGTCCTTCAGGGTGACATCTCTCGGATTGGTATGAAGGAAAAAGCTCCGCCCTGTTTGATCGGCAAAGGTGAGGATAATCAGGTTTTGCAGCTCTTTGGAAAGGCCCATGGGTTTGGGTTGATCAATCCACTCTCGAAGTTGCCGGACCTGGGGCGTACTGCCCAATTCTGCAATCTTCCGGGTGAAGTGTTGTCTCCAGTGCTGCCCCAGCACAAAATGGGTCGCATCGGCTCCCATTTCCCCGAGCTTGAGGGGGTTCGCGATTTGCCGCAGGATTCTGCGCGTAGGATAATCGACCTCGACTCGTCCCTGGGGGTTTTGGGCGGCCTGACTGGTATATTGGTAAACCTTTTGCAGGTGGCTGAATTTGCTGACATCCGTCTCGAAGTCAGGAGCAGCCGGAAATTCGTGGGTTAATGCTTGTTCCAGAAGATTTTGCAGACCGTCTGCCAGGCTAGCAGCGGTTGGGGGCTGTAGTTCAAAGCCAACCTGCAATGACACAAACTGTTCATTCAGTTCCAGGCTGGTAGCCGCATCTAAAGATTCTCGAGCATTGCTAATGCCATAGGCGGCATCGAGGTGATTGAGCACTCGTTGCCGCAAAACACTCCGCTGGTTTTCGAGGAGAGACTTCGCAGTTTGACGATCCTGAGGCGAGAGATGGTTAGCGTAGCCAGAGAATCGTTCTCCCGTTAAGACATGTTCCAGGATCAGTAGTGTGCCCAGCTCTTTCTTGGCATCTTCGCCGAAGAAAGAGGGAATCCAGACCAGGGTTTTGGCCCCTTCGGGATGGCTTTGCTTGAATGCTTCACATTTTTGCCGATCATCTTTGGGGGAGAACGTGGCCTCATCAAAGGGATAATCGATGATCACTTTCCAGCGATCATCTAGATTCTCCATCGAGCCCTCAGGCAGCTCTCGGATATTGCCAAAGATCACTACGCAGGCGCGTTTGGTATTCTTCCAGATGAGATCGTGGTACTGCTCGAACTGGTCTTCTCCCTGAATTTCAAGCTGGGAATAGACCATGTCACGAATCAGGCGCAAGCGATTGCCTCGATTGTCTTCCCGTTCGGCCTGCTTGAGGATGGTGTCGGTATCAACCCCGGAGAGCTGTACAGAGATGCTGGGGTTCCGCATTTCATCGCCAATGCGAATTTCCCCCACGCTGGCTGCCCAGTTTCGACATCGCTGAAGGACAAGCTGGCTTTCCCGTCCGGGAATCGGCGATTTGATCGTGCCATGGTTCAGGCTGGTGAGTCGTTCAGCATTGAGTCCCCGCAGCGACTCTACTTCAGGCACCAGAGCCGACAGTAGTAAGGTTTTGACTAGGCGATCATCATTACGGAAGGTGACGCGGCTGGGATCATCCAAGGGAAGTTTTTCCAGCTCTTCCAGGCGACCGTGGCTTTTCTCCAGTTCGGGCAGCAGCTTTTGTTGATAAAGACGCTTGGCGTTATTAAAGTGGATCGCTATCTCAGGGCTGAAGGCCTCATCGCCGTGAGCCACGACATCAAACAAGTCGCCAACTGGGATGATGTCGCCGACCGTCAGCGTTTCACGATGATCAACCAGAAGCTGCATCATCACCTTGAGGGCCGTCCGCTCTCGCTGTAGCACGCTAGAGACGGCGATTAGGGTCTGTACCAACGCGGGGCTAAAAGGGTAGACCTGGCGGAACATTTCCCGATCGCCCTCGCTAGTGAGCAGGACGTTCATGACCGACTCCCGCACCTTCGCGGTTTGCTCAAAGGCGGCATCCAGCTCTTCCCGAGTGGCTTTGCTTTTACACTTCAACACTCGTTTTTCGGCGATCGCGGGTAGGTTGCGATCTTCCAGGGTGATGTGGTGAAAACGCCCCTCCCAATGTTGGAGAGCATCGCTAAAGTTGAGCCGTTCTGCCCCAGGAATGGAATCGCCAATCAGTTCGCTCAGATCTCGCTGCCGGGCCACAAAGCTAACGATGGGAATGGGGCGATCGGCAAGCTGAGCTTCTACCAGTTTTGAGAGTTTTTGGCCTTCCTGGTGAATAAACTTGAGGTCAGTGGCGCGGCTGGCTAGCCAGAGGATGAGCTCATCTAAGAACAGGATAAGGGCATCGTAGCCTAAGTCTCTGGCGTGTTTGCTGATGATTGATAATCCCTGATCCAGGGAGACAAATGCCTCCCCCTGAGCCGCCGCCTGGACATTGTAGGAGCCGAAAAACTGTTTGATCAGAGCGCTAATGAGCTGAGCGCGTTCGTCATCGCCGGGACCAGCGGCGATGGCCGCTTCAAAGCGATCGCGATCCCACCCGGCGGCGAGTTCGCCCCAGCCGCTATCGCTGCTGGCCGTTTCGCTCAGGGCACTGAAGAACTTATCATCGCCCATGGTTTCTCGCAGGGTCTGAGCATCCTTAAACAGACCTTCTGCTAGGTAGACGCCGGGAATGGAGGCTTCTGGGTGCTCACGACGAATGAACTCAACATATCCCCCTAGGATGCCGGATTCCATATCGTGGGCACCGAGCATGTGGTAAGGCACCAGTAAGAATTGTTTGCCCGTCATCCACTCGTTGTGTTTGGTAATGACCGGAGCGAGTTCTTTAATGCCTTTTGCTTCAGCAATATCTTCCAAAATAAGATTCAACACCGCCATGAAGTGGCTTTTACCGCTACCAAAGCTGCCGTGTAAGTAGCTGGCTTTGCTGCTGTTGGTTTGAATAGCACTTTGAATGAAGGTCAGCGCGTTATCAAAGCGGTCTTTGAGTTCTGGGGTGACCACATAGTCCTTGAGAGTCGCTTCGGGACGAGTTACCCCTTCAGTGAGCTTGAGGACAAAGTCGCCTTTCTGGAGACGCTCAGGGATATCGATCAGATCTTTAATGAGGGTCATTGTGGATCGGGAGTAGACGACAAGTCACGAAGCATTGCTTGGATAACGGGCTTCAGTCTGGGCAAATCTTGCTGAGTGGTATCCCACAGGACATCTACTTTTACGCCGAAATAAGCGTGAATCAGCTTATCGCGCATTCCGGTTACGCCTTTCCACGGGATTTGGGCATAGTTTTCCCGTAGAGACAGGGGAATTTGCTTACTGGCTTCGCCAATGACCTCTAATGCTCGGGTTACCGCAAAGATGGTTTTGTCATCGGTTTGAAACTGCTCGAAGGTCATACCGGTGATGAACTGCTCCGCCAGATTGATGTGGTTGAGGATATCTTGCAAGTAATCGCGAATGTCCCGCTCTGTCATAGATAGATGACCTCTTGCAGAATGCGATCGCCAAGGTGGGGTTTGAGG
>JAAHIC010000425.1 GCA_010671965.1 Leptolyngbya sp. SIO4C5 | reverse complement strand
TTCAGCCTGCAGCCGTTCAAGTTTATCGTTTTGAAGATTCAGCCCGTTGTGGATCTAGAAGTCAAGGTGAGTGAGGCTGGCAACGTCAAGCTACGCTCAACTGACTGTGAAATTCGCGGCAACCAATACATTAATCAGCGTTTTGATTTGGATTTGCAGGGGTGGCTAGAGCCTCGGTCTAAGAACGCAGAAACACACCTAGTCGGGCAAGCTGATCTGACCGTCAAGTTTGAGCTGCCGCCCGCGCTTCGGTTCACGCCTAAATCTTTAATCGAGTCTGCTGGCAATCACCTGCTGCGCGGTATTTTAGCAACTATCAAACAGCGTCTTGTTCAGCAGCTACTGGTAGATTACGCGCAGTGGGCAGAATCAGAACCAGCCGCCGAAACCTGCTCCGAAGCTAATTGAGTAGTTGCCAGTTAACCGCCTTTGACGCAATGTCCCCATCTTGGCAGGGCTTGAATGATTTGCGGTGCTGGCGGGTTGGCCCTAGCCTCAACAGGGCGGCTCGATGTTTAGCGCTGCCATATCCTTTGTTAGACGCTAGGTCGTAGTGGGGATAGCGCTGAGCTAAGCGAACAATGAGGCGATCGCGCCAAACCTTAGCTATAATGCTGGCTGCCGCGATCGCTACCGAGCGCTGATCGCCCTTAATCCAGGTTTCCTGATAAATAGGCAGATTAGGAATAGCTCGATTACCGTCAATCAGGCAAAGCTGCGGTGCCGGCGACAAGCTTAGAATCGCTCGCCTCATTGCCAGGAATGTAGCCTGCAGAATATTGACGCGATCAA
This sequence comes from Leptolyngbya sp. SIO4C5, assembly GCA_010671965.1. Lineage (GTDB taxonomy): Bacteria > Cyanobacteriota > Cyanobacteriia > Phormidesmidales > Phormidesmidaceae > Sphaerothrix > Sphaerothrix gracilis. The sequence goes on along the minus strand of JAAHIC010000425.1, from coordinate 4,023 downwards.
TCTCGTAGGCCGAGCTAATGCCAATTCTGCAGTCAACGGCGGCAGCCAGAATAACCTGATAGAGCCGCGATCGCCGCTGGGGTGTAAGCTGCTTGCTATCCTGCACGCCAGCAGCGACAAGCGGTTCAATGCTGGCTGCCGTTAGAATTACAGCCGCCGCTACCACCGGTCCAAATAAAGCCCCCCGGCCTACCTCGTCCACCCCGGCAATTTGTTCAGACGTAAGCTGTGGTTTTGTCTCAGAGAGATCAGTTAGCCTCAGCGGTAGCTGTTTCGGCTGAAGACCGCCGCCGCCGTCGCCGCCGCACGATGCCATTGTCACCCTCACCGCTATTCTCCTCTGAATTCTCTGCTTTAGCTGCCGCGGCAGCATCACCAGGGTCCGAAGTAGCCACGGCAGCATCTGCGCCAACGCTAACGCTAACAGATTTTTTAGGAGCGGCCACTGTCTGAGCCGTGTCAGCCGTCTCTGACTTGAGCTTGGGTTCTGCCACTTTTTCGCCAGGTAAGACCACTGAAATAATTGCAGAGCGAGGATCTTTGACTTCCTGGTTGGAGAGCACCAAAGGCGAGATACCCATCATGGCATATACTTTTTGCTCCTCCGGCGTCATCTCAACTGCGATCACCTCAGGGGGCTGTTTCCGCTCATTACGACCGTTGCTTTTGAGTTTGCTAGGCTTACTGGTTTCTGCCGCTAGCTCTGGCTCAGTAGTTTTATCCTCAGCCGGTTCACTCTCTCGCTCTTGCTCACGCGGGCTACGGCTAGGTAAGTTATCGGCAGGTCGCCGCCGCCGCCGATGACGATTGCTGTTCTTGGTATTCCCCTTCTCCTGATAGCTAGGATGGTTGACTAAATCAAGCTCCTGCAAATCTGCCTGTGGCTCCAAATCCTCTGTACGATTGTCTAGCTTGGGGGCTGGTACGCTGGAGGCACTGGCAGGAGCAGCAGGAGCGCCTCTATACTCTCGCAGCGCTTCCGTCGGTTCCGCGCTGGCTCTGACCTTCTCGCCTGGCAGATGAACTAGATGTCCTAAGCCATCACAGGTCGGACAGGGTTTCCCAAACAGCTCATAGATATTTTGACCCTGACGCTTGCGTGTCAGCTCTACCAGTCCAAGCTCGGAAAGCTGAGAAATTTGAGGTCTGGCTTTATCGGATCTCAGTGCTTTACTAAAGTGCTCTAGCACCTGCATCTGATCGCGCCGAGAGTCCATGTCAATGAAGTCAACGATGATTACACCGGCCACGTTTCTGAGCCGTAGCTGCCGCGCAATCTCGGCGGCGGCTTCACAGTTGGTCCACAAGACGGTTTCTCTGGCAGTGGCTGAGCGCGTGAACGAGCCTGAGTTGACGTCAATCACTGTTAAAGCCTCAGTTGGCTCAATGATGATATATCCGCCAGAGGGCAAATCTACTCTGGGCTTCAGTGCCTCACGAATAGCCGCATTCACGCGGAAGTACTCTAAAATCGGAACGCGATCGCGATGATGATCAATGAGAACTCCCTGAGGCGACTTGCCTGCATTCCAGTTAGAAAGGTGCTGCTTTACTCGCTTCAATCCGGTATGAGAGTCAGCCACAATGCGATTGACATCTGTGCTGAAGACATCTCTCAACACCCGCTGGATAAAGTCATCGTCTCGGTTTAACAAAGCGGGCGGACGGCTGGAAAGCGCTTCTTGTTGAATACTTTCCCACTGTCGCTGCAGGAATTCTAGATCTTCAATAATCGCTTCTTCAGGTATCCCTTCGGCCTCAGTGCGCACCAGCAGTCCCATGCCGGCTGGCTTGATTAAAATTGCCAGTGCTCTCAGGCGATGGCGCTCATTTTCATTGCGGATACGCCGAGATAAGTTAACTCCACGGCCAAACGGCATGAGCACCAGGTAGCGGCCCGGCAAAGTAATGTTGCCAGTCAGGCGTGGGCCTTTATTGCCGGTCGGCTCCTTCATGACTTGCACCAGCACCTTCTGCTGGGGAGCCAGCAGTTCAGTAATAGAGCCGGCAGAGCGCTTTAACCGCAGCGGCCCCAAATCGGTCACGTGCATAAAGCCGTTACGTTCGCTGTCTCCAATATTGACGAAGGCAGCATCAATGCCTGGTAAAACATTCTCTACAGTCCCCAGGTAAATATCACTGACCTGGTGGCTGCCGGTGGCTACAATCAGCTCTTGAATCTGGTCTTCCGAAAAAACAGCAGCAATCCGATGCTGCTCAGCAATAATAATTTGCTTTGGCATTCAATTTCCTCAAATACTATCACCAGCTACGGCATTAGTAAGATCCTTGCAACGAATTGACTGGTGTAAGGCTAAAATACGGGTCGATCGGTAACAGAAGAATTCTAGAGAATCTCCTGCTAATGAACTCAATCCCCACAACTCTGTGAGAATTGAGTCTGCGCTAGTAAACTCAGCCAAAAGGACATCACGTCCGCGTGAAAAGGGCACGATTACTACATGCAAGATCTGGAGGTCAAGCCGGTGCCAAAATTCAAGAAACTCTGACAGAAGACCTCAGATACGGGTACTCCCCGCTGGCTCAATCACTATCGCAGGGTCATCAAAGCTATATCTAAGCGTTAGCTTCTGTTGAAATGAATTATAACGCTAGAGCAGCCCTAAAATCATAGAACTGGCTTTTTTCTAGCATATTCCGTCTGAAAATGCACGCCTAATTTTAGAAGCGAACGGCGAGAAGGAAATGTTAAGAATTAAAACAGCTAGTAGAACTGACTGAGATAGGCAAGATCTACTTAGGCAATATGCCTCTAAGTCCTATCTCAGCCAGCTACGTCCGGCTAGTGTTAGGAAACAGCTACGGTTGGCTTGGTTTTCTCCGCTTTATAGGCTTCAGCCGCAGGCTGCTGCAGCAGAAAAACAACCAGCGGATATCGCTTTGGCAGCTCTCGCTTGAGAAAACGCCGCAGTTCTCCCTCAATTTTAAACTGCAGTTCTTGCCAGTCCACATTGGGCAACCCATTTTGAGACGGACTGGAAACGGCTGACCAGTTTTCCCGCAGGGCGGTCTTGATCAGTTTGTGAATAGCCTGCCCTAAACGTTCTGGATTTGCTGCATTGGCGACGCCCCGCAGGTGAACGGCGGGTTGGGCCACTAACTCACCGTTCCAGCTAACAGCCGCCGCAACGCTCACCATGCCATCTTCTGCCAATTGCTGCCGCTCTTTAAGCACGTCGCGGGCTACCAGGCCGTTGCGTGAAGAGTCAACTAGCTCAATACCTGAAGGTACCTGACCTACGATTTGAATATGGTCTTGGGCAACTTCAACGATATCGCCGTTATTGATAATCACCATGTTCTCAGCCGGAATGCCCATGCTCTGAGCCGTTTCCGCATGTTTGACCAGCATACGGTGTTCGCCGTGTACGGGCAGGAAGAATTTGGGTCGAGTTAGCGCCAGCATCAGCTTTTGATCTTCCTGCGCGCCGTGACCAGAAACGTGAATGCCCTTATCTTTGCCGTAGACGACTTTGGCCCCCTGCATCATCAGCTTGTCAATGGTATTGACGACGGCAATGGTGTTACCCGGAATGGGGTTGGCCGAGAAAACAACGGTATCTCCCTGTTTGACCTTAATTTGCCGATGGGAGCCATTGGAAATGCGGGTAAGAGCCGCCATCGGTTCCCCTTGCGAGCCAGTTGTCAGAATGAGGACTTTGTGATCGGGCCACTGACTGAGCGCTTTCAGCGGCTGGAATAGATCATCCTCACACTTGATGTAGCCGAGGCTGCGGGCATGGGCAATTACGTTGAGCATCGATCGCCCAACTACAAACACAGCCCGGTCGTGCTTCTTGGCCAAGTCAAGAATCATATTGACTCGGTGTACTGAAGAAGCAAAGGTTGTAACCAAAAGCCGCCCATCGGCCTGGGCAAATGTCCGATCGAGGTTGGGATAAACCGATCGCTCAGAGGGTGTGTGTCCAGGGACTTCCGCGTTGGTCGAGAGCCTCCTCGTGGTGGGCGTGAGCGCCCGGCGGGCGCTCGACGAGCCGTACC
>JAAHIC010000424.1 GCA_010671965.1 Leptolyngbya sp. SIO4C5 | reverse complement strand
TAAGGGCAAACAATAACGGAGGAAGACGCTAAGCTGCTATTGGCGATTCACCGAGCAGCTACTAGGTCGATCGCTTAGTCGTCGCTGGACGAATTATGCCCTTATAGTTGGCCTAACCCTCAAAATGTCTACTGCTTCATCCAAGATTCCGGTTTCTGTTCTTATTCCCGCTAAGAATGAAGAGGCTAACCTACCTGCTTGCCTAGAGAGCGTTGCTAGAGCAGACGAAATCTTTGTAGTAGATTCTCAAAGCAGCGATCGCTCTATTGAAATTGCCCAAGCAGCAGGCGCTGAAGTTGTTCAGTTTCACTTCAATGGTCGCTGGCCCAAAAAGAAAAATTGGTCGCTTGAAAATATCGCCTTTCGCAACGACTGGGTTCTGATTGTAGATTGTGATGAGCGCATTACCCCAGAACTTTGGGATGAAATCGCCGCAGTGATCAAATCTTCTGACCACAACGGCTACTATCTCAATCGCCGCGTCTACTTTTTGGGCCAGTGGATTCGGCACGGCGGCAAATATCCAGATTGGAACCTGCGCCTCTTTCGTCATCGCCTGGGCCGCTACGAAAACCTGCATACCGAAGATATCCAGAATACCGGCGACAACGAAGTACACGAACACGTGATTGTGCCTGGAACAATCGGCTATCTTCAACACGATATGCTCCATATTGACTTCCGCGATCTTTATCAGTGGCTAGCGCGTCACAATCGCTATTCCAACTGGGAAGCCAGAGTCTATTACAACCTGCTGACGGGGATGGGCGAAGATGGCACCATCGGGGCCAGCCTGTTTGGTGATTCCGTTCAGCGTAAGCGCTTCTTGAAGAAAATTTGGGTCAGATTGCCTTTCCGCCCTTTATTGCGCTTCATTTTGTTCTATTTCGTACAGCTAGGTTTTTTGGACGGCAAAGCCGGTTACATCTACGGGCGATTGCTTAGCCAATATGAATATCAGATTGGCGTGAAGCTTTACGAGCTGCGACAGTTTAGCGGTCATCTAAACGTTCAAGTGGCTGAAAGGGTCTCTGTTGTGGAGCCATCTGTTCAGCTACCTGCGCCCTCAAGTCCTCAACCCGATGCCTGAGCCAGTTCAAAATGTCGCGGCCTGATTCTGCCAACGAGAAGTCTGACTCATCTGTATCCCCGCCGACCTCAGCCCTGAGTCTGGGAGCGGAAGCTCTAGTGGATTTGCGGCGGTACGATCAGTCCTGGTTTGATCCAGGCCGCCCGCGCTGGCTGATTATGCTCTGGTGGCTGGTTCAGGCGATCGCCTTTCCGCTTACGCTCCATGCTCATCACGCGCCTCGGCGCACTCTGTTGCGTTGGTTCGGGGCCAAAATTGGCAAAGGCGTAATTATTCGTCCAACGGCGAGATTTACCTATCCCTGGAAGATCGCCATTGGCGACTATAGCTGGATCGGCGATGACGTTGTCTTCTACAGCCTCGACCCTATCTATGTGGGCTGTCACTGCGTCATTTCTCAAGAAACCTATCTGTGTACGGGCAGCCATAGCGCTAGCAGCCCCACCTTTCAGCTACAAACTGCGCCCATTTTTATCGAGAATGGCGTTTGGATCGCGACTGACTGCTTTATAGGACCAGGCGTCAGAATTGGCGCAAATGCTCTCATAGGTGCTCGCAGCGGCGTTTTTAGAGATCAACCCCCACAGCAAATTTGCCGTGGAACCCCCTGTCAGCCCGTAGGCTTTAGATCAATAGAGATTGCTTCTCTGCCGAAAATCTAAAAACGCCTTGCCATGTTTTCTCCATTGAGAATAAAACAGTCCTGCTCAGCGCCTTTAAAGAGTCTTTAAGATCGACCTTCAAAGTCTTTAAGGTTAATTTTAGCGTTGAGCCTAGAATATTCTAAGAATGCAGTCAGTCCGTGGTTCTACCTAGAGAGGGAAGCGCTGATCACAGCGGCTTCTGCGAAATTTTTCAATTGAGCAAAATAGCTTCTTAAAACTGAGCTTTTTAGCCGAGTCATTGTACTACCAATTCTTCTGATAAGTAGGCGGACCTAATTATTTGTAGATGTTGAGTTTCGTTCCTTAATCGCAACCTACATTTACTCATATTTAGCTGCGCCTACCTGTTTACTCGACGGCGGTTTTGTCGTTTTGCTAAATTTAGTGCTCAAAAAATAATTTTGAGGGTACAGCACGTTCCTGAGACTCTGTTGGTTCTTGAGTTAAAAGCGACTAACGGTAACTTTGATGAATCAAATTAGGCTCCTCAATATCAGAATCGATAATTTTTCGCTAACGGAGCTTTTGGAACGCTTAAATCCTATTTGGGGGGGCATTGTTCTGACTCCAAACGTGGATCACCTGATGAAGCTACAAAATGACAGTCATTTTTACGATATTTATCAGGCTGCCCAATATCGCATCTGTGATAGCCAGATTCTGCTGTATGCCTCCAAATTCTTGGGAACGCCTATTAGCGAAAAAATTTCAGGTTCTGACTTATTTCCGGCATTCTGCCAAAAGTACGGAGCTGACCCAGCAGTCAAGATTTTTCTTCTAGGGGGTGCTCCCGGCGTCGCTCAGCAAGCCCAGCAGAATATCAACCGTCGCATTGGACGCGAACTGGTCGTGGCGGCTCATTCTCCCTCGTATGGATTTGAGGTCAAAGCAGGAGAATGCCAGCAAATTTTGAAGCTAATTAATCAGTCTAGTGCCAATGTATTAGCAGTCGGCTTGGGAGCGCCGAAGCAGGAAAAGTGGATTTTTAAATACAAAGACTCACTCAAACATATAAAAGTATTTTTGGCTCTTGGGGCAGCTCTCAGCTTTGAAGCGGGTACTCTCAGCCGGGCACCTCGCTGGATGAGTGATCTGGGCTTAGAATGGCTACATCGCTTACTGCGCGAACCTCGGCGGCTGTGGCGACGCTATTTGATTGACGGATTGCCTTTTTTCAAGCTTATTGTGCAGCAAAAGCTAAACTGCTATCAAGATCCTTTTGCGAGTAGAACCTTGTGAGTTTGGCAAGATAGGCGGTAGGTTTAACTGACTCTGCCAGCCAATCGTAAAATAGTCACAGTGAATGACTACAGTCAGGAACTTTTCTAGCCGATTCCGGTTCGATTAAATAAATGCTCGCCGACCTGCTGCTCTAGCTTTTGAGGGTTCTTGGCTCCAAAATTTACGAAATCTTGTTGGCAGCTAAGTTATTGATTTGCTTAAGCTAGAGAGTAGTTTCTACAGAGCACCTAGCAACAAACCTGGTGTCACTACAGCCTCAACCGCAACTTGTTTCTATGGAATCTAAGACAGCTAAAGAAGAAACAGCAGATGCTGTTGAACAAATAGATCTGCGGAAATACTGGCTAGTGCTAAAGCGGCGATGGTGGGCAGCGGCAGGAGCTTTCATGGTGCCCGTAGCGGCTGCAACTGCGTTAACGCTGGCAGAAGATCCGGCTTACCAGGCTAGCGGCCAGCTTTTGCTACAGGTTGACCGTTCGGCTTCGCTGACCGGAGGCGTTGGACAAGATCTCAGCGATTTTGATACGGTCGGTAAGACCGATCCCCTCAAGACCCAGGCGGCTCTGCTGCGATCGCCCGTCATCTTAGAAGAGGTGGTAGAAGAACTCAATATCAGAGACGACAACGGCGATCTTGTTTCTCCTGGATCCATAGCCAGAGGACTCAACGTTAACAATTTGGGCAGTTCAGATGTCTTAGTTGTTACCTATCAGTCTGGCAACCCGGCGCTGACGGTCGATATCGTCAACCAGGTGATGCAGACTTATATTGAGAAGAATGTTTTAACTAACCGGGCAGCGGCTGTAGCCGCTCGTGAGTTTTTAGAAAAAGAGCTGCCCGTCGCTCAGACCGAAGCAGAAGAGGCTGCTGAAGAAATTCGGCAGTTCAAAGCGCAAAACCAGGTAGTTGCGCTTGAGCAAGAAGTTTCAACAACGCTGACAACCATTGCCGCTTTAACAAACGAAATTAACCAGATTCAGGCCAGATTGGCTGAGCTAGAGTCCCGCTCCTCGGAGCTACAGCGGCAGCTTGATATGTCACCTCAGCAGGCGGCGACAGCCAGCACCCTTAGTCAGGCTCCTGGGATTCAACAGGTCTTGACCGATTTGCAGACAGCTCAGACTGAGCTAGCCAGCCAGCAGGCCCTTTACACTAACAGCCATCCGGTTATTGAAAATCTTCAGCGTCAAGTTGACTCACTCAATACGCTTTTGCAAGAACGGGTAGCTCAGGTACTGGGTCAAACTTTGGCTGTTCCGGCGGCTAGCCTGCAGATGGTCAGCTTACAACAGGGTCTGACTTCAGAACTGCTAGCGGTGGAAATTGAGCGACTAAGCCTATTGCCCCGTATCGATAGTCTGGTAGATACGCGATCGCGCTTTCAGCAGCGAGCTAACGCCTTTCCGGTGCTGGAAAAGCGGCAGCGTAGTCTTGAACGTAAATTTGAAGCCGCCACAGACATCTACGAATCTCTACAGACTCGGCTGCAGGAGATTTCCATTAGTGAAAATCAAAGCATTGGTACCGCCCAAATCATTGAAGCAGCTTCTAGTCCCACGACAGTGTCCTCTGATAGTAAGAAGCTGCTAGTGGCGGGTGCGGGCGCGGGCATTTTCTTAGGTATTGCCGTTGCTTTCTTCCTAGATCTAATTGATCGTACCGTGAAGACCGTGCGAGATGCCGAAGCCCTCTTTGGCTATACGCTCGGAAGAACACAAGTCTGAACTCCAGTCCCCAACCCTAGTCCACCTCGTATGCCGTCTTCTGCCTTAAAAAAAAAAAAAAAAAAAAAAAAAATATCCACGACATCATAACAAAA
>JAAHIC010000423.1 GCA_010671965.1 Leptolyngbya sp. SIO4C5 | reverse complement strand
AAGGATCGTTTTTACAGCCCAGACATTTAGGCACAGAGCGCATGGACTTTGGCATTGGCTTTCTCTCTAACAACATCATGTTGCCAATCCTGGACTTTTTTTACGGGATTGTGCCGAGCTATGGTTTAGCGATTGTGGCGCTAACCCTAGTCATTCGCTTTGCGCTTTATCCGCTAAACGCAGGCTCTATCCGCAATATGCGTCGCATGAAGGTAGCCCAGCCTTTGATGCAGAAGCGGGTTAAGGAAATTCAGGAGCGCTACAAAGATAACCCCACCAAAATGCAGGAGGAAATGAGCCAGGTTTACAAAGAATTTGGCAATCCTCTAGCCGGGTGTTTTCCAGTCCTCTTGCAAATGCCCATCTTATTTGCGTTATTTGCCACACTGCGGGGATCACCGTTTGCCGATATTAGCTATAACGTGAATCTGCAAATTTTTCCCCAAGAGAAGATTGAGCAGATTCAGCCCCAAGCTTTTGCGACTTCACCGAAAAACATCTACATCGCAGATGGCACTCACTTTCCGGTAGCGGCGGTTGTTCCCGGCGGCAATAAGCTAGTTGAGGGAGAAAAGACAGCTATTCGCCTTCAGACCACCGATGGCAAGTCACTACAGTCGTTAATCAACGAATTTGATGACGGCCAAGACGTGACGCCCAACTGGGAAATCACTAAAGGTTCTGAGCTCATAAACATCGATCAGGACGGCAATATTGAAGCGCTACAGCCCGGTGAAGCAACTTTGCAGGTGACGGTACCGGGTCTAGCCGCTAACCGGGGCTTTTTGTTCATTGAGGCTCTGGGCCGGGTAGGGGTTACCGGAGATGACGGCGAAATTCACTGGGATATTCTGGGCATGGTGCTGTTCTTTGGCATCAGCTTATACCTGAACCAAGTACTCTCTGGCCAAGGCTCCGATGCGGCTAATCCCCAGCAAAACGCAGTCAACAAGTTCACGCCGCTGATTTTCTCCGGCATGTTCCTGTTTTTCCCCCTACCTGCAGGCGTTTTGATGTATATGGTGATTGCCAACCTGTTCCAAACCCTGCAGACCTTCATTTTGTCCCGCGAGCCTCTGCCAGAAAATCTGCAAAAGATTGTAGACGCTGAATCTGCCAAGGCAACGGCTGATGAAGATCGTCAGACACTCCCCTTTGAGCCGAAGCGCTCTAAAAAGAAAGCCTCCTCATAATTTGCGGTTAGCTCCTATGACTGAGTCAAAAAGTAAAGCAGGTGCTGAGTGGCTGCAAACGCTGCTCAACCTCTCTGGTCAGACAATATCGGTGAAAGAAGAAATTATCACCGATGAAGCTGGCATCAGCTACTGGCTGATTATGGACGATGAGGCTCTATCGGCAGAACAGGTAGAGCAGCTTATCGGTCCCCAGGGAGCCGTTTTAGATTCGATTCAGTATTTGGCAAACACGACGCTGAATTTGGGTGTGCCTCAGCCAGAGCAGCAGGCTTATACCGTCGAGCTGGCGGGCTACCGGGCACAACGGCAGGATGAGCTTAGAGCGATGGCGGCTGAGGCCGTTGAACAGGTGCAAGCAACCCAGGAAGAGTATGAGATCGCTGCTCTGTCTTCGGCAGAGCGCCGCCAAATGCACAACTTCCTCAAAACCCATGAGGGGCTTGAAACTTTTAGTCGGGGTAAAGAACCCGATCGCCGTTTAGTAGTGCGCCTAGTCAGTGCTGAAGAGGCATAGCCTCTTTTACTGGACGTTACTGCTTTCAGCACAGAGTATCCAGGCAGTTCGGAAGATATTCACCGATGGAAGCTATCTATATTCCTCAGTTAACTAAGGCTCCTGATAGGACACTGACCCTGTCATTTCGAGAACACTTCGAGGAGCTAGAGACACTGACGCCTGTGAAAGGAGAGCTACAGGTCACCCACCACGGCAACTTCTTGGAAGTGCAGGCCCAGGCAGAGGCCATCAAAACGCTAACCTGCCACCGCTGTTTGCAAAACTATAATCATCGGCTGGAGGTAGAGGCTTCTGAGCTGGTGTGGCTAGAAGAAACGGCTGATGAAGTCTGGGCTGTAGAGCGAGAAGTTCCCCTAGAAGATCTAGTAGAAACTCTGTCTCCGCATGGCTATTTCTATCCCAGCGAATGGCTGTATCAGCAGCTTTGCCTGGCAATGCCTCAGCGGCAGCTTTGCGATCGCGCCTGTGAAGGCATTGTCCTCTCTCCTGGCTTATCTGAAGCTGCCTCTAGCGACCACCGCTGGGCGGCTCTAGCAGCCCTGAAGCAACAGCTGCCCCACTCAACATCTGAATGACTTTTATTCTCCGATACAGAGTCGGCTAAGCGATATGAGCTTTCGTGAGGAACTGAGCCTGCTGCTGCGCGCCCGCTACGCGCTCATTTACGTGCCGACGAAAGAAGAAGAAAGAGCGGAAGCTGCGATCGCCGACTGCGCCCAGCAGGAAGGACGCAGCGTTTATACCTGGGATTTCGTTGATGGCTATCAGGGCAATCCCAACGATGCCGGGTTTGGCCGCCGCAATCCGCTGCAGGCACTGGAATTTCTCGAAAAGCTATCCCCTACCGCTGCCGCCATTTGTCTGCTGCGAGACTATCATCGCTTTTTAGACGATGTTGCTATCTCGCGGAAGCTGCGAAATTTGGCGCGACGGTTCAAATCGCAGCCCAAAAACATTATTATTTTGTCGCCACAGCTTTCTATTCCAGAAGATCTAGGCAATGTGATTACGGTTCAGGAGTTTCCCCTACCGACCGTAGAAGAGATTCGAGTTGAGGTGCAGCGGCTGCTAGCGGCGATGGGAACAGTGCTGAGCGATCGCGTGATTGATGAGCTAGTGCGCTCCTGTCAGGGACTTTCAATTGAGCGGATTCGCCGGGTACTGGCGCGCGGCATTGCGGCCCACGGAGAGTTTCAGCCCAGCGATATTGACCTCATCTTAGAGGAAAAGCAGCAGACGATTCGCCAGACTCAAATTTTGGATTTTTATCCGGCCCGTGAGGACATTTCCGATATTGGTGGCCTAGATAATCTCAAAGACTGGCTGCTCAAGCGGGGACATGCTTTTTCCGAAAAGGCCAGACAGTATGGCCTGCCCCATCCCAGGGGGCTGCTGCTGGCAGGTATTCAAGGGACAGGCAAGTCCTTGACCGCCAAGGCGATCGCCCATCACTGGCACCTACCTTTGTTGCGGCTGGATGTAGGTCGTTTATTTGCCGGACTGGTGGGCGAGTCTGAATCTCGCACGCGGCAGATGATTCAGCTGGCAGAGGCTCTTGCTCCCTGTGTTCTGTGGATTGATGAAATTGATAAAGCCTTTGCGGGGGTAGACGGTCGCGGTGATGCAGGGACAACTAGCCGCGTTTTTGGTACTTTCATCACCTGGCTGGCGGAAAAAACGTCGCCAGTGTTCGTCGTCGCCACCGCTAACAACATTCAGTCCTTGCCGCCGGAGGTGCTGAGGCGGGGTCGCTTTGACGAAATTTTCTTTGTCGGCCTGCCCAGTCAGCCGGAGCGTCAGGCCATTTTCTCAGTTCACCTGTCGCGTTTGCGGCCTCAAAGCCTAGAGCGTTATGACTTAGAGCGTCTGGCTTACGAGACCCCCGATTTTTCCGGGGCTGAAATTGAGCAGGCTATTGTTGAAGCGATGCACATCGGTTTTAGCCAAAACCGCGACTTTACTACCGAGGATATCCTGGAGGCCGCCAGCGAAATTGTTCCCCTAGCGCGATCGGCGCAGGAACAGGTTGAAAATTTACTGGCCTGGGCCAAGTCAGGCAAAGCTCGGTTAGCCTCACGGGCCAGCGAAGTCAGCATGAACAGCCAGCTGAGACAGCAGTTGCGCAATTCGGAGTAGCCAGTCCCCAAACGGTTTCTCCGCTGTCGCTCTGTAAAAGTGCTATAAATGGGCTGCAAACCCTGTTAGAAATAATCATTTTCAACAGCGTCAAATCTTAAGTGTGATCCGGGGAGACAGTTCCATGCGGGGCTTTTTACTCAGTCTAACCAAGCTCATTATTGGCATTGCTTTGGCTTTAGTCCTGCTGTCTCTGGCGGGCGTGGCCACTGCTCGCTATTTTATGAGCCGCCTTGCCGATCTGCCCGACAAACCCCTCTATGAAAACGATACGAGTCTAGCGGTTCCTGCCGCCAACACTGAAACGACCTCTACCCCCGCAACGGCAGCCGCGCCGCCCGCAGAAACGCTGCCGGAGGAAGAACTGCCACCTGATAGCTATAAAGCTGTTGTAGTCTATCGGGACGGCCTAGTCCTGCGAGAAGGACCTAGTATCAGCTACGCTCGCCTGGGCGGAGTGGAATACAACGAGGAAGTCATTGTTCTAGCTACGAGTGACGATCAGGGCTGGCTGCAGGTGCGGCTACCCCGCAACGGCCAGGAAGGCTGGGTCAAAGCCGGTAATACGCGGCAGGTTGAGACAGATTCCCCGGCTGAAGAGGCGCTTAACTAGCAGGCGATTTCTCAGGTTGTAAAGAAAGCTAACTCAACATAAAACTTAGTTACAGTCTGAGCGTGTTCTACGCTACTTGCCGGGGTTAGGATGATAGCCTGACTTTCAGTATTTGCTGATTAATTCACTTTCCCGGTAAAGCGTATGTACGAGTCTAGAAGAGATTGGCTGACTTCTGCCGCGATCGCCGCTTTGGGCGCAGGCATTGTCACGACTTTTGCCGTCAGTCAAGGCCAAAATCCTGGCGTAGCTGTTGCAATTACTCTATTTGCGGCAGGGCTAGCCGTCGTATTTGATCGCTTTGCCTAGCTCGAATGAAAGGCAAAACTGCGTTCATTACTGCTGAAATTGCTCCATCTA
>JAAHIC010000422.1 GCA_010671965.1 Leptolyngbya sp. SIO4C5 | reverse complement strand
TCATTCTCTTCCGATCGGTTCAAAGGGAGGCAGAATCACTCCTTTTTCGGTGATCAGGGCGCTGACATAGGCGGCGGGGGTAATGTCAAAAGCCGGATTGAACACAGCGGTTCCGGTGGGAGTAATGGTGCGATCGCCTATCTGAGTAATCTCTTCAGGGCTGCGCTGCTCAATCTCAATTTGATCGCCACTGGCAAGGGCAATATCCACCGAGCTGAGCGGACAGGCCACATAGAACGGGACCTGATGCGCTTTAGCCACAATCGCCAGATTGTACGTGCCAATCTTGTTAGCCACGTCGCCGTTTGCCGCCACGCGATCGCAGCCGACAATGCATAGGTCAATCGAGCGGGTACGCATTAGGTAGCCAGAGGCCGAGTCAACAATTACCGTATGCGGAATGCCGTACGCCTGTAGTTCATAAGCTGAAAGGCTCGCCCCTTGAAGCCGGGGCCGGGTTTCGTCTAAAAAAGCATGAACCTGTTTGCCCTGTTCATGCGCAATCCGAATGGCCCCCAGCGCCGTACCGTAGTCTACGGTTGCCAGCGCTCCGGTATTGCAGTGGTGCATAATCTCAGCCGGAGAGGGAATCAGCGACTGGGCCTGAAGACCAATTTGGCGATTAATTTCCACATCTTCGCTATAGAGCTGCTGAGCTGCCTGCTCCAGCACTCGCCGCATATCCTCTACGGCAGGAGTCAGCACGGCCTCTACCTGCTGCAGCATTCGCTTCAGCGCCCAGGAAAGATTTACGGCGGTCGGTCGGGCCTGCTGCAGATGGGCCGCCGCTTGGCGTAGCTCAGCCTGCATGGCCTCTATGGTCGCCGCCTTGCTCTGCTGCGCGGCCAGCACTAAACCAAAAGCTGCCGTCACTCCAATGGCCGGGGCACCCCGCACCACCATGTCTCGAATCGCCGCTGCCACGGCCTCGTAGGTGTGGAACTCGGCATAGACCGTCTCGTGGGGCAGCCGCCGCTGATCTAGCAGCCGCAGCGTCTGACCTGTCCATTCAATACTGCGAAAAGGAGGCATAAGAAAGCAGCTTATCCAGTGCAGTTTAACAGTCTAGCTTTTTGCGCCGCTCAGGTTCAGGGCTAGCTCAATTTGCTATGCTAATTTTCCGGCTGCGATCGCCTTGAGAAATTTGTCATGCTCAATTCAACCGATCTGCGAGAATCCCTGTCCTGGGTGATTGGCGATATTCACGCTAAGGGCTGGGCGGCTGGCACCGGCGGCAACTTTAGCGCGGTGCTGGAGCGACAGCCCCTGAGACTCTTGATGTCTCCCAGCGGCGTAGACAAGGGACTGGTGCGATCGCAGGATCTGATTGAGATTAGCGAACAAGGACAGGTGCTGGCGGGGACAGGCAAAGCCTCGGCTGAAACCCTGCTGCATTTAGCCATTGTGCAGGCCACGGGGGCCGGAGCCGTTTTACACGCCCATTCCGTGTTCAATACGCTGCTGTCGCGGCATTTTGAAGCTGAGGGCAAAATTGCGATCGCGGGCTATGAAATGCTGAAGGGACTGAGCGGCATCACAACCCATACCGCCAGCGTAGCCCTGCCTATTTTCGCTAACCATCAGGATATGGCCTCTCTGAGCCAGCAAATTCAGCCCTTGCTGACGACAGCCCCCTACGGCTTTTTGCTAGCAGGCCACGGCCTCTACGCCTGGGGGGAGACTTTGTTTGAGGCAAGGCGTCACTTAGAAACCTGGGAGTTTTTGTTGGAAATAACTTATCGCGAGATCGCCCTGAGCAGTCAAATCCCGTCGTAAGCACATATCTAGCCGATAGCCCTCTAGCGACAACCAATCCCCGTAAGGACAGGTTTAGCTAATCAACCCTCAATAAGCAATCGCCCCTCTCCAAAACCTGCCCCGACTGCCCGACTGTCCCGACTAAGACCAATCCCCGCGTAAGAACGTATCTAACCGATAAACTCTATAAAGACGATCAATCTTATACAGACCTGCCCCCCTTATCATGGCAACGCTGACTATCCCAACTGAAAACCGCACTCTGACTGAATCGTTAGATATTAAAAACTATCTAGATACCCTCAATATTGGCTACGCTCGCTGGCAGCCGGATCAGCCCCTAGCGGCATCAGCAACTGCCGCCGAAGTGCTAGCCGCCTATGACGACGAAATCGCCGTCCTCAAAGAATCAGGCGGCTATACAACCGCCGACGTGATTGATATCACCCCTGACACCCCCAATCTCGACGCCATGCTGGCTAAATTTAGCCAAGAACACTGGCACGATGAAGACGAAGTTCGCTTTACCCTCGAAGGGCGGGGACTGTTCCACATCAACCCTGAAAACGGCCCCGTAATTCGGGTTGAAGTTGGCCCCGGCGATCTGCTGCTGGTACCGCGCGGCACCCATCACTGGTTCGATCTCTGCCGCGATCGCCGCATTCGCGCCATTCGCCTATTCCAAGATCCCAATGGCTGGACACCCCACTACACCCACAGCCAGAAAGAGCAGCAATATCAGCCCCTCTGCTTCAGCGCTTAGACATATGACTTACTATCCAACCGATGCCGTAGACGCTATTCTGCTAGACATCGAAGGGACCACCACGCCTGTCCCTTTCGTATTTGAAACGCTGTTTCCCTTTGCCCGCGATCGCGCTGAAGCCTATCTCAAAGCCCACGGCAGCGAAGCGGCTGTGCAGGAGGATCTGGCTTTGCTGAGACAGGAATATAAGAGCGATCGCGGTGAATCGGTTCCGGCCTGGACGGGGGATTCGCCTACGGCGGCGATGCCCTATATTCACTATTTAATTGACCGCGATCGCAAATCTACAGGACTGAAATCTTTGCAGGGAAAGATTTGGGCTGAGGGCTACGCCATAGGTAAGCTGCAGTCGCAGATATTCGCGGATATTAAACCGGCTTTCAAGCGCTGGACGCAGATGGGTAAGCGGCTGTACATTTTCTCGTCGGGCAGCGTGCAAGCGCAGAAGCAAATATTTGAGCATACCCAGGTGGGCGATCTGAGTCCTTATCTGAGCGGTCACTTTGATACGCGCACTGGGCCAAAGAAGGAAGCTGAGAGCTACCGCAAGATTGCGGCGCAGATGGGCTTAGTGCCGGAGCGCATTCTATTTATTTCAGACGTGGTGGCGGAGCTGCGAGCAGCAGATCAGGCCGGGATGCAGACGCTGTTTTCTTCGCGTCCGGGAAATCACAGCGCTGATTCGGCAGAATTTAAGCTGGTGACGTCGTTTGAGGTGGTTTAGATGGCTGGTTTTGATGGGCCTGACTGAGTCCGAGAAATCTTGTTTGGCGATAACGACTCGTTTTGATGGGCATCGTTTTGATGGGCAAAGCCAAGCGTGCCCATCAAAACTACGACTGATGGGGAGCTTTGGTTGATGACCGCAGAGATGTCTGTACCTCCCACGATATTGTCTGAAACGACGGGCTGGCATGGACAGCTACAGCTCAGCTTTGCTCGCCAGGCTGACAAGACTCGGCCGACGCAGGTGCAGACAGCGGCACCGCTGAGGCTACAGCGGCCTTTTTATCCAGAGGGCAAAGTCTGCCACAGCGTTATTGTGCATACGGCGGGGGGAATGGTGGGGGGCGATCGCCTATCGCTAGATTTGCGGCTGCAGCCAGAGAGTCAGGCCCTAGTAACGACGGCGGCGGCTAATAAGGTCTATCGCAGCGATGGGCCAGTGGTGCAGCAGCAGGTACAGCTAAATTTAGCGCCTCAAACCTGTCTGGAATGGTTTCCCCAAGAAACAATTATCTTCAACGGAGCGCAGTATCAGCAATCTACCCGGATTGAGCTAGCCCCTGGGGCTGTTTGGCTGGGATGGGACATTACTCGCTTTGGTCGTAGTGCCCGTGGCGAGCAGTTTTTGAGCGGTCACTGGCGATCGCACTTAGAGGTTTGGCGGCAAGGTCAACCCCTGTGGCTCGATCGGCAGTTTTTAGCAGGGGGTTCAGAGGTGCTGCGCAGTCCCCACGGCCTCAACGGTCATCCAGTCATTGGTAGCTTGGTTCTGCTGGGATACACCCCAACCGAGGCGCAGCTAGCGGCTTTGCGGGACTGCCCGACACCTTCAGCAGGTGACGTGGGTGTGACTACCCTGATGGACGGCGTACTTTGTCGCTACCGGGGGCGATCGAGTCAGGCGGCGCGGGCCTGGTTTATTTCCCTTTGGCAGGTGCTCCGCCCCTTATATCTGCAGCGTTCTGCCTGTATTCCCCGCGTTTGGGGGCGGTAGCGATTGGTCTATGCAACCCGTATTCGCTTGGCTACCTGCATAATTGGCGGCTGCCGACCCAAACTCACTTAGCTGGCCTAAACCGCCGCGATCGCGGTTTGCTGACGAATTTTTTCAACAAGCTGCTGCAATCCTTCTGAGTTGAGCCGATAGCTCAGCGGATGGACGATGAGGCGGGCCGTACTCTGATAGAGCACTTCTAGCTCAATCAGGTTGTTCTCCCGCAGCGTGGTGCCGGTTGAAACTAAGTCCACAATCGCCTCAGACATGCCCGTGATTGGGCCTAGCTCTACCGAGCCGTACAGCGGCACAATTTCTACGGGCAAGTCAATGCTTTGAAAATACTCTCTGGCACAGTTGACGAACTTGGAGGCGACGCGGCTGTGAGCCGGCAGGTCTAAAGCTGAGCGGTAGGGACTGCTGGCTTTTACCGCCACCGACAGCCGACAGCCGCCAAAGCCTAGATCGGCTAGGTGAGCCACATTGGGATGCTTCTCCCGCAGGACGTCATAGCCCACTACACCCACCTGAGCCTGACCATATTCCACGTAAACTGGCACATCCTGCGCCCGTAGAAAATGTGCCGCTGTACA
>JAAHIC010000421.1 GCA_010671965.1 Leptolyngbya sp. SIO4C5 | reverse complement strand
CGAGCAGCAGCGTCAACAAAGCTTGCAAAATCCGCTTGACAACATAAAGCGTGGTGTCGCTAGTCAAAAAGCTTTTGGCAGCCAGATTAAGGTCAGAGAGCTTATTGGACGCTTGAGAAGACCGAGTAGAGGTCATACCAGATTTCTAACTTTAATATTGAACCAGCGTCACGATTGGGACTTTTGGCAATCTTTGACGCCCTGCGAGGAATGTGAGTTCAATGATAAAGCCAAATCCGACTAGCTGGCTGTTGGACTGCTCAATCAGTTTGGCGGCTGCTGAGGCGGTGCCGCCCGTGGCAATGAGGTCATCTACTACCAGTACCCTGCTTCCGGGCGGGAAAGCATCTTGATGAATCTCAAGGGCATCTCTGCCATATTCCAATTCGTATTCGGCGTAGTGAACCGCTGCTGGCAGCTTACCTGGCTTGCGTACAGGCACGAAGCCTAGTCCCATTTTGTAAGCCAGAGGCATGCCAAAAATAAAGCCCCTGGACTCAATTCCAGCAATATAGTCTGGGGCTAGATCGGCGCATTTCTCAGCCATGCTGTCGATCGCAGATTGTAGTCCCTCCGCGTTGGCTAGCAGCGTAGTGATATCTCGAAAGGTGATTCCCGGTTTGGGAAAATCTGGGACGTTGCGAATCAGCGCCTTTAAATCCATAAAATGGGTGCTTAGCTGGGTTGAGCTTTGAGAGATTAGCGATCTGAGACAAATTTTTCTGTAGCGATTTTCGCTTACCTGGGCCGCACTCGCAAGTCAACAAAATAGGTGCGGAAAGTTTTTCCGCACCTGCTTCAAATTAAATTACAAGTTTGCCTAATAGCTAATCTGGGCCGAAATCAAGATTTCAGCGCCTGTTTATGCTGAAGGTTTAGACAATGAAATCCAATCTAACTGCCTAGACGCGCCACAATATCGTTGCGCAGTTCACGGGGCATTAGCACCCGGCTGACGACGTGAATCACCCCGTTGCTAGCTTGAATATTAGGCTGAACCACGCTGGCGTCGTTGATAATTACGCTGCTATCAGTTACTAGCACAGCCAGTCCGCCATTGAGAGATTCCACTTTACCCGTAGAGAGTTCGCCAGAGGTTACTTCGCCAGGAACGACGTGATACTGCAGAACACGCTGTAAAAGATCTTGGTTCTCTGGCAGCAGCAGCAGGTCTAGAGCGCCCGTCGGGAGATCGGCAAAGGCGGCATCAGTGGGAGCAAAAACGGTGAAGGGACCTTCTCCAGATAGGGTATTAGCCAGTTCTGCCGCTTGAACAGCTTGAACCAGTGTGTTGAAGGAAGAATTGCTAGAAGCCACCTCAACAATGTTCATGCTGCTGGTATCAACCGCCTGCGGCTCAGTTTCCTCCATTTCGTTCATCGGATCCATCTCTTCCATTGGATCCATTTCGTCCACTGTATCCGTGTCTTCCATCGGATCCATCCCTGCTGGATCCTGTAGGGGGTCCGCCGGCTCCGTTAAATCTCCTTCAGTGGGATCTACGGGTTCCATCTCGCCCATCGGATCCATCGGCTCAGGCTCTTGCAGCGGATCGCTAGGGGCGGTCAGGTCGTCTTCAGTGGGATCAGCGGGCTCCATTTCGTCCATCGGATCCATCGGCTCAGGCTGCTGCAGCGGATCCATCGGATCGGTCGGATCGACTTCCTCAGTGTGGTCGTCCGCCAGCAGTAAATTGGATTGTGCAATCTCCGCCGCAGAGGCCGCCGGAGAGGCGATCGCTAAACCTAGCGTGCCTGCCAGTGCAGCAACGCTCTGAACAGCCTGATTGAAACGAATTTTCATCTTTGATTCCCTTTAATCTAAGGTTTAACGTTTCTTCATAAAATAGTTGGGGGAGAGGATGTTCAACCTCTGCCATTAGACTTAGATTCCACGGGGGAGATCTCTGAGTTATCCAGGTTTCAGCAGATCACTGTCTAAACTTCTTTCAGGGGCAGATATCCGGAGTTTAGGATCAATGTACGGGCTGCTCTCTAGGTTCATTTTTAGCCAGCGTCTGCGCGATTTACTGAAAGAGCCAGCAGAGTAAATACTTCGGTCCTGCCTGCCTTTGATTTGATTGCGACTTTGCAAAGTACAGGAATTGGGGATTAATTCTGATGATATTAAGCTTTTAGCTTTTGAGCGATCGCCGCATGGCGGCACTGACAAGATCAACCCCGAAAGTCAGCAATACAAAACCGCCCAGCGTCACCGTGAGGCCAGCGTAATCAAAGCTGCTTAACTGCTCGGTCATCAGTCGCCCCAGGCCGCCCGCACCCACCAGTCCAACTACAACCGTCTCTCGCAGGCAGACTTCCCAGCGGTAGAGAATGTAGGCTATGAAGCGCGGCCCGTTCTCTGGCAGGATGCCGTACAAAATCGTTTGCGTTGCAGAAGCACCCAGCGATCGCAGCGATCGCACTGGCCTGTCATCGATATTTTCGTTCACTTCAGCCATTAGCCGTCCCAGGATGCCGAAGTTGTGCAGCCCCAAAGCGATCGCTCCCGGCAAAATTCCTGGAAATAATATATAGAGAAGCACCAGCGCCCAAATGGGCGTTGGCACTGCTCGGCTCACCAACAGGACTAGCCGACTTAGCCCCAGGACGCACCAGCCGCCTAGATTTTGGCGATCGCCCTGTCCAACAGGCTGCAGCACTCCCCCTGCTAGCCAAATCGTCTGTGCTGCCAGAAAGGAAAAGACAACGCCGCCGAGTCCTGCCAGCGCAATCCCTAAGACCGACATCGCCACCGTCTGTGCCGCCAGCCCCGCCAGCATTTGCAACTGCTTGCCTGTCAGCGGCTCTGGTCTAGCCTGAACCAGAATTTCCCAGAGCAGCCTGCCAGTGCGATCGCTCCAGAGTTGGCTCCAGTCTAGCTGTAGGCTCCAGAAACTAAGGGGAATGACAAGGGCGAGAACGAAGAGAGATAGGGAGACAAGGGGAGAAGAGGCGCGGCGGGAAGAGGCAGAAAGATAAGAGCATTGCGGTTTTTGCGGGTTTGATTCGAGAACGGTACGGGCGGACTCTGCCGTCAGAGCCTTAGACAGCCCAGCTCCTGAGGTCTTTCCCCCGCCAAGAGCCAATACCCTGCTCTTTCCTCCACCTGTCTGACGGCCCCGTCGCGTATGCAAATCCAATCGGCTCGTAAATCCCAGTTGTCGCCGCAGCCAGCCGCTCCAGGTGTCTACGGCACCGTTGAGTAAGATCAGGGCGTAGAAGCTTGTCCACAGTTCCTCATAGCGGAGAGACTGCAGGCTGAGCAGGATCTGGTAGCCCAGCCCGCCAGCGCCAATTACGCCAAGAATGGCTGCCGAGCGCAGCGAACACTCAAAGCGGTAAAAGCTGTAGGACAGCAGATTGGGGAGTGCCTGCGGCAGTAGGCCATAGAGCAAAGCATTCAGGGGCGGCGTGCCGGCATTGATCAGCGCCTGTAGGGGTTCCTGGGGCGTTTCATCTAAAATTTCGGAAAACACCTTCGCGACAATGGCACCAAAGGGTACCGCGATCGCGAGCACCGCCACCAGCGGATCTAGCCCCAGAATATTGAGGAAGAAAAGACCCCAAATCAGCTCATGAATGGCACGCGGTACGGCTAGAAAAGCCCGAATTGTCAGCCAAAGAGGCTGCCCAAAACGCTGGCGCTGAGGCTGCAGTGTCCGCCACCAAACGGCAGAAGCCAAAATGCCTGCTCCTAGACCAATCAGCAGGCTGAGCAAGGTGCCGCAAACCGCATAGGCCAGGGTAATGAGAGTGGCTTTACCCGTCAGAGTGAGAAATTCTGGCGCTAGTTCAGGCCGGAGGCTGGCCTGAATGAACTGCCAAAATTGCGGCCAGCCCCCCCAGTTAATCAGCGATCGCTGGCCCCAGCCTGTCAGGTACAGGGAGAGGGCGATCGCTGTCACCGTTATGCTGAACCAAGCTGTTCGCCCCGTTCGCAGGCGCGAAGAAAAATTGGGCTGAGCGGGCGTGGCTGACTGACGCAAAAAATCCATTCTGGTTGAGTCTTGGCTCAGACAAACGGTATGAGGCCAAAAACCTATAGCTGCCGCTATTTACGATTAATTGCCGCCGACTGGAGACAAGGCATAAAGCTGACTAAACAGGCGATCGCTGGCCTTGGCTGCCGGACAGTCAAACAGGATTTTGCCATCGCGCAGGCCCACAATGCGATCGCAGTGACTCCGGGCAAAATTGATGTCGTGCAGACTGATAACCAAGGTTTTGCCTGTCGTCTCGTTGAGGTGGCGTAGTAAGTCCATTACTTCTTGCGATCGCGCCGGATCAACGCTAGCGATCGGCTCATCAGCCAGGATAGCGGCTGGATTCTGCACCAGTACGCGGGCGATCGCTACCCGCTGCTGCTGCCCGCCTGAGAGGCGATCGGTTCTAGCATAGAGCTTATCAGCAATGCCTACTTGGGCCAGAGCCTGCGCTGCCGAGTTGACCTGTAGCGGCCAGAGCAGCGACCAGAGCGCTTTCCACAGCGGCCAGCGCCCTAGGTGTCCGGCATTGACGTTGTGAATGACTGACAAATTGCTGACTAAATGGTGCTGCTGATAAACCATGCCAATCTGGCGCTGGATCTGCCGCCGCTGGCGGCTCGTCGCTGCCGCCAGGTTCTGCCCTAGCACCCAAACTTCGCCTTCAGAGGGCACTAATGCGCCGTTTAGCAGACTCAGCAGGGTACTTTTGCCTGCGCCGCTTGGCCCCACTAGCGCCACTCGCTCTTGCGGGTAGATCTGCAGGGAAATATCTGCTAAGGCGGATAGCGAACCAAACCGACAGCTTACCTGCCTTAACTCAAAGAGGGGCCGCATGATAGCTATTGAATCTTGCCAAA
>JAAHIC010000420.1 GCA_010671965.1 Leptolyngbya sp. SIO4C5 | reverse complement strand
TCTGAAGTCCTCTGTGCTTCCTGCGAAGCACACTTGGGCCACGTCTTCAAAGATGGCCCCCAGCCGACAGGACTGCGCTATTGCCTGAACTCTGCCGCTCTAAATTTTGACAAAGAGGCATAAGCGATATTTTGCGAGATCGCGGCTGGCTCAGAACTCAGTCATGCTGCAGCGCCCTAACCTGTTGGCTAGGGCGCCACGATTTTATGAACCTGCCGTGGATTTAAGGTCTAGTAGTTTATAGGGTCAAGGAGTGGGAATCGTTTTCAATGAGCTGGGCTAAATCTCGCAAAAAGGCAGCTGCGTCTGCGCCATAAATGATGCGGTGATCGCAGGTGATATTTACCTGCATCTGCTGTTTGACGCCAAACAGCCCCTCATCCGTCGCCACAATTTGAGGGCTAGTCCCCCCAATCGCTAGAATAGAACCCTGCCCCGGCGGCAAGATGGCATCAAAGCGATCGACGCCGAACATTCCCAGGTTTGACAGCGTAAAAGTACCAGAATTATATTCCTCTGGCTGTAGCTGCTTAGAGCGGGCGCGGTTAACTAAGTCTTTCCAGGTGCGAGAGAGGGAGTAAATATCCATCTGATCGGCTCCCCGCAGCACGGGCGTAATCAAACCGCCATCGGGCATGGCAACGGCCACGGCAACATTAATGCTGCTGCGGTATTGAATCGCATTATCTACATAGCTAGCATTCAGCAGCGGGTGCTTCTGCAGCGTTACGGCCACCGCTTTAGAGAGGAGACCCGTCATCGTCACCCCCTTAGACTTAATTTGCCTGTAGAGCTGGTCTAAGGCATCGGTGGTGATGGTGTAGCCAACTCGATAGGTGGGTACCTGCAAACTCGCCATCATGTTGCGGACGACCGCCTGCTGCAAGGTGTTTAACGGGACGGCCTGTCCTGGTACCGCCGGCTGGGGTATGGATTGGGGAGCTGGCGCCGCAGCGGTTGGAGCGGCGATGTGGGGTGTAGGTGCCGGGGTTGCGGGAGTCGTTGGTGGGGCTGAAGGGGCTGACACCGGGGCCGAGGTTTTACCCGCCGCTGCTTCCACATCTTCAGCGACTATTCGGCCATGCGGGCCGGAACCGTCTAAGCTACTGAGATCGACTTTAAGCTCTTTGGCCAGCTTGCGCGCACGGGGGGATACCACTAGACGATCGCGTTTTTTCGGCGGGGCCTCGGAGCTAGCCCCATTTTGAGAGGCTACAGGTGCTGCCGGGGCCGTTTCAGTCACACTTGCGGCTTCAGGGACTTTACTAGAGGCGGTAGCGGCTGACGATGACTGAGCTGTTCCCTGCTGCTTGGCGGCTTCAATCTCGTCCTCAGATTCAGCCAGCAGCGCGATCGCCTCGCCTACCGGAGCCACGTCCCCTGCTGCTACCACAATCGTCGCCAAATACCCCTCATAGAAGGACTCCACATCCATGTCAGCCTTATCTGACTCAACCACAACAACGGTTTCGCCCTTCTCAACCTTGTCCCCTTCCTGCTTCTCCCAGGAAACAATCTTGCCTTCAGTCATCGTTGAGCTGAGTGCGGGCATAAAAATTTCACGAATCATGGAGTGACTTCCGAGACAGCAAACTACATCAATAGCCAACGCCTAATTGTATATCCTGATAGGCGCGTCCCGCATGTCTTCAACCCGCGAAAATTCTAGTTATTTTCCCCCGCTTTCTCCCGCCAGCTTCCCCGTCTGCGCCATCTCCCAATCTCCCTCAGCCATCTGCTATCCTGACAACCATAAGCAGGCTCTGCAGATCATGGCTGTTAACGTTCATCAGTTTATTCGCTGGAAGCAAGAAGGGCGGGCGATCGCAAT
The DNA here is from genome assembly GCA_010671965.1 of Leptolyngbya sp. SIO4C5. Taxonomy (GTDB): domain Bacteria; phylum Cyanobacteriota; class Cyanobacteriia; order Phormidesmidales; family Phormidesmidaceae; genus Sphaerothrix; species Sphaerothrix gracilis. The sequence continues at coordinate 3,037 of JAAHIC010000420.1, read as the reverse complement.
GCTGACCGCCTGGGACTACGTTTCGGCTGGAATTATCGAGCAGGCCGGGGTAGACATCATTCTGGTGGGCGACTCTCTTGCCATGACGGTTTTAGGCTATGAGACGACGCTACCCCTGACCTTAGAAGAAATGCTGCACCATACCAAAGCTGTCCGCCGGGGAGCAGCCCGATCTCTAGTCGTCGCCGACTTGCCTTTTCTCAGCTATCAGGTCAGCATTCCCCAAGCCATTGAGTCTGCCGGACGAGCGCTGAAAGAAGGCGGTGCCCAAGCCGTCAAGCTAGAAGGCGGTCACGAGGCAATGGCGCAAACCATTCAGGCGCTGGTCAAGGTGGGCATTCCCGTTATGGGACATGTCGGGTTGACGCCTCAGTCAATTAACCAGTTTGGCGGCTTTCGTCAGCAGGGCAAGTCGCCTGAAGCGGCAGAGCGAATTTTGCAAGAGGCGATCGCCGTTGAGCAGGCGGGTGCTTTCAGTCTGGTGCTAGAACATATTCCGGCTGAACTGGCGGCAAAAATTTCTCAAACCCTGACAATTCCCACCATTGGCATCGGGGCCGGAGTGCATTGTGACGGGCAGGTTTTAGTAACCGCAGATGTGCTAGGGCTTTCCGACTGGCAGCCTCCCTTTGCTAAGTCCTATACCCACTTACGGGAACAGGCAACTGCCGCCGCGCAGCAGTTTTGCCAAGAGGTGCGCGATCGCCAATTTCCTGCCTAGCGATAGATACCTTCCCTTAGTTTTTGGCAGACTATCAGCCTGACGGTGTTTTTGTACAACGTCTAATCTGTCAACTCTACAGGAGAAAAGCTATGGGTTTTCTAGGCAAACTATTTGGCAAAAAAGAAGAGGAAAAGGCGAAGGCTACTCCCAAGGTCGAAGTCAGAAAAGCGGCTAAAGACAATTCTATTCCTGCCGAAAAAGTAGGGTTAGACGGCAAATTTGATGAAAGCGGTTTGGCTAAGCGGGTAGCTAAAGCCTTCGATGATGCCGATATTTCTGACAACGTGGGGCTTTGGGTGGCACAGCAAGGCAGCACCGTTGTCCTCAAATACAATCCCGATGCGGAACCCGTGCTAGCCAAGGCGAAGGAAGTTGCCATGAAGGTAGATGGGGCCGATGCCGTTAGGGCTGAACCCAATAGCTAAAGTTTTTTCTCGGCTTTTTCTCGATTGCGGCCTAAAACAGGAATGCGTGCGCCAAGGGGGGCTTTGGTGCACGCTCTTTAGTTTCTCTAAGCAGGACTTTTCGTTAAGCTAGTGAAGCTGACTGATGGTTTAGACTCATCAATATCTGGAAGGCTCATGACTGCAACACCCGTACAGCAAAAATATGACATTAAAGACATCTCGCTCGCTTCTCAGGGAAAGCAGCGGATTGAATGGGCAGGCCGCGAAATGCCAGTGCTCAAGCAAATTCAAGACCGTTTTGCTGATGAAAAACCGTTAGCGGGCATTCGCATTGCCGCTTGCTGTCACGTCACCACTGAAACAGCCCATTTGGCGATCGCGCTCCGAAATGGTGGGGCAGATGCATTACTGATTGCTAGCAATCCCCTTTCCACCCAGGATGACGTAGCCGCCAGTCTAGTAGCTGACTATGGCATTCCGGTTTTCGCCATCAAAGGCGAAGACAACGATACCTATCATCAACACGTTGAAACCGCTCTCAACCACCGCCCCAACATCATTATTGATGACGGCAGCGACGTTGTCGCAACCCTGGTGAAAGAACGCCAGTCTCAGCTAGCCGACATCATTGGCACTACTGAAGAAACCACTACGGGCATTGTCCGCCTGCGGGCCATGTTTAAAGATGGCGTACTTTCATTCCCAGCGATGAACGTCAACGATGCCGATACCAAGCACTTTTTCGACAATCGCTACGGCACCGGCCAGTCTACTTTAGACGGCATCATCCGCGCCACGAATATTCTGCTAGCAGGCAAAAACATCGTCATTGCTGGCTATGGCTGGTGTGGCAAAGGGGCTGCTTTGCGAGCCAGAGGAATGGGGGCCAACGTGATCGTTACCGAGATTGATCCGGTACGGGCGATCGAAGCCGTCATGGATGGTTTTCGCGTAATGCCGATGGCTGAGGCTGCGCCTCAAGGTGATCTGTTTATCACCGTGACGGGCAACAAGCATGTGATTCGGCGCGAGCATTTCGAGGCGATGAGAGACGGGGCGATTGTCTGCAACTCTGGTCACTTCGACATTGAAATTGATCTGAAGTCGTTGAAGGAAATGTCAGGTGAAGTGAAGCAGGTACGCAACTTTACCCAGCAGTATTTCTTGGACAATGGCAAGTCGGTAATCGTACTGGGAGAAGGGCGCTTGGTCAACCTAGCTGCTGCTGAAGGTCATCCCAGCGCCGTAATGGATATGAGCTTTGCCAACCAGGCACTGGCCTGTGAGTATTTGGTTAAAAATAAGGGCAGCTTGGAACCAGGTTTACACTCGATTCCAGAAGCGGTTGACAAAGAAATCGCTCGCCTCAAACTGCAGGCGATGGGTATTCAGGTAGATAGCCTGACACCAGAACAGGAAATCTACATCAATTCCTGGACAGTTGGCACCTAGACTGACTATCAGCTTGAGACTTGTTGCTCTTTTAGCATTTCAGGGACTTTGAACGTATTTGCATCATTTCAACCTGCGAATTAATCAGGGTTTGCCCCCCAGTTTGACAAAAGAGAAATAAGCAACGGTTGGCCGATAATCGGCCAGCCGTTTTTTAATGTAGAGCTGCTGGGCAAACTGAATTAGTGATAATTACTTTTGCCAGTGGCGCCCTATTTCAGTTGAGCCAGTTTCGATCTACACATGCCAAAGCCAAGCTTCTTTATCGTGGGAGCACCCAAGTGCGGTACCACAGCACTGTGCAAATATCTCGATCGCCATCCCAATGTCTTTATTCCCAAGCTTAAAGAACTGCACTATTTTGATACAGATTTAAAGACGAAGAAAAAAGCCAGCTCTCTATCAGAATATCTAGCCCTCTTCGCCGCAGATTTTGCCTTCACCTGCTGCAAAG
>JAAHIC010000042.1 GCA_010671965.1 Leptolyngbya sp. SIO4C5 | reverse complement strand
TGATTCGGAGACAATTTTGTTCAATTTAAAGCGCTATTTGTTTTTTTCGGATCTATAGTATGGAACGGGAAGGATGGCCGCAGTTGAACGTTAAAGTCTCTCAAATCTTTTGATAGCCGCTGTGCGTCAGAGGATGAGTTTGCCAAGTTGAATCTATTTATGATGGAGTGTAAGCCGTGAGTAATCTGTTTTCTAAATTGCGGGACTTTGTTGGACTAAACGATCCAGCAGATTACGAATATGAGTACGACGAAATGGACGGAGGCGAGTATCAGAGCCTCTATCAGGAAGAGAACCCAGCCCCCAGTCCTGAAGTGGCTCCTCAGCCCATGCCACAAGCTATGCCGACCGAAGAGTCTCGTGCTCGTCGTCGCCCCGTCCGAGAGCGCATCATGTCTACTGAGCCTGGAATGGTTTCTATGAATAATGTGATTGGTATGCCTGGAGCAATGAACGGTGTTTCCGAAGTGGTGGTCATGGAGCCTCGCTCCTTTGAAGAAATGCCACAAGCGATCCAAGCGCTGCGAGAGCGTAAGTCAGTTGTGCTCAACCTGACAATTATGGATCCCGATCAGGCTCAGCGAGCCGTTGACTTTGTGGCGGGTGGCACCTATGCCATGGACGGTCATCAAGAGCGCATTGGGGAGAGCATCTTCCTGTTTACGCCCAACTGCGTCCAGGTAAGCACGCCTTCTGAGATTGAAGACGATATGCCCATGACCATGCCCCAGGTTCCGCAATCTCCTGCTCCTCGTCAGGCTCCCCCAACTCCCGCCTGGGCTTCTGAGCAGCAGGCTCGCATGGCCTAAAGGCCAGGTGGCAGCTCATTGTGAATTGATCCAGGCATTCTAGGAAAGTTGCCTCAGTTTAAGTTTGACGCATTGGTCAGGAGGCAGAGAGCCAGTTGCCTGAAAAACTTGGCATCATCGGTGGCGGGGTAATGGGGGAAGCCCTTTTATCCCGCCTTATTGCAGAGGAACTCTATCAGCCCAGTGAGGTTCTCGTCAGCGATCCGGCAGGTGAGCGGCGACAACAGCTGATAGATCGCTATGGAATTAACGCTACATCGAACAACCATCAGGCTCTCAGCACTACTGAAGCGGTGCTGCTAGCTGTCAAACCGCAAATTTTTTCGGCGATCGCAGCTGAGGCCGCTGAGACAGCGGTAACCACCCAACCGCTACTCATTTCTATTATGGCTGGGGTGACTCTGTCTCGCTTAGAAGCCGCTTTCCCTGGCTGGCCTATCGTTCGCGCTATGCCCAACACCCCCGCTACCGTGGGCGCAGGAATGACGGCGATCGCGGTGGGGAAAACGGTCACGTCTGAGCAGCAGCAGCTCGCCCGGCAGATCTTCCAGTCCGTAGGCCAGGTTGTGAGCGTTTCTGAGTCCCTGATGGACGCGGTGACGGGTCTTTCCGGCTCTGGCCCCGGCTATGTCGCCATCATGATTGAGGCGCTGGCGGATGGGGGAGTAGCTGCTGGACTGCCCAGGGCGATCGCCCTGCAGCTTGCTATTCAAACCGTCAAGGGAACCGCCGAGCTGCTGCAGTCAACAGAACTCCACCCGGCTGTGCTAAAAGATCGGGTAACAAGTCCGGGGGGCACTACCATTGCTGGCATTGCTCGTTTAGAATCTTTGGGTCTGCGGACAGCCTTGATCGAAGCCGTCCGAACAGCCTGCCAGCGCTCCCAAGAACTCGGAGAGTAGTTAGCCTGTGGACATCACTCAATTTTTAGTTCAGGTTATTATTGCCATCGTCTGTGCCGGCATCGCCAATATCCTGGTGCCGCGCCGCATCCCTGGCAAGCTAGTAGGGCTGATTTTGATTGGTCTGGCGGGCGTCTGGGTCGGGCGTTGGGTGGCCGACTATCTCAGGCAGCAGTTCGGCATTCGCTGGGAGTTTTTGCAGTGGCAGATCCAGGGCGTTGAAATTGTTCCGGCCATCATCGGCTGTGCCATCGTACTTTATTTAGTCACTGCCTTTCTCAGCTGGGGGCGCTACGGCGGTCGGGGCTAGTCGTGTTTGCGCTAAAGCAATAGCGAAGGCCGTCGCTGGTCGAGCAGGCGGATGAACGCCATTCGCTCAAAAATTACTTTTCTCAAAAAATCGGCGCTTGCAGACGAAAAGCCGATCAATATTGAGGTATCCATCAGCAACCATTAAGTAAGCAGGACAAATCGTAATGGCAAGGGTACCGTTGGCTGGCGTTGAGCTGATCAAACAGTTTGAAGGGCTGCACCTGACGGCCTATCCCGATCCGCTCAGCGGCGGCAGACCCTATACGGTGGGCTGGGGCAGCACCCGGCGCAAAGACGGCAGCCCGTTCTACCTGGGCCAGCGGATTTCGCGGCAGGAAGCTGACGATTTACTGGTCTATCAGCTTGAAACCGAGTTTTTACCAGCGCTAGAGCGAATTCCAGTTTGGCCGGAACTCAATGACAATCAGCGGGGAGCTTTGCTCAGTTTTGCCTACAACCTGGGGGCTGGCTTCTATGGGGCATCTGGCTTTGAAACTATCAGCCGGGTACTGCGTAACCGCCAGTGGGACAAGATTGAGTCGGCGCTGCTGCTCTACCGCAACCCCGGCACCAATGTCGAAGAAGGGCTGCGCCGCCGCCGTCAGGCAGAAGCCGACTTATTTCTCACACCCTCCGGGCAGACGCCCCCTAAGGTATCTCCAACCACGCCCAGCGTTACCGAGGGTTCAGGCGATCGCCTGCTCTATCTCACCCAGCCCTACCTGTTTGGCGAGGATGTCAAAGCGCTGCAAAACGATCTGGCTCGGACTGGTGCTGGGGTGCTGGTAGACGGCGTGTTTGGTCCGGCGACTGAGCTAGCCGTCAAGCGCTTTCAAACGGTGAATGGGTTAAAAGCTGATGGTGTGGTCGGGCCACAAACCCTGACGCTGCTGCGGACGCGACCGCTCTATCTGCGCACGCCTTATCTGCAGGGCAGCGATGTCCTGGCGGTTCAGCGATGGCTACAGGAAGCAGGCTACGTCACCACGGCAGATGGTGTTTTTGGCCCGGCAACTAAGCGCACCGTCGAGCAGTTTCAGCAGGAGCACGGGCTGGTGGTAGACGGCATTGTCGGGCCGAAAACCCTAAAAATTCTCAGAGCCAAGCCGCTGTTTCTCAGCGATCCCTACTTGAGAGGGCCTGAAGTCGTTGCGCTGCAGCAAGCTTTACAGCAGCAGGGATTTAATCTGATTGCCGACGGCATCTATGGCCCCGGAACTGCAATGGCGGTTGAAGCTTTTCAGCGTCGTCACGGCCTGATAACTGACGGCATTGCCGGACGCCAAACCTGGGCCAAGCTCTGGGGCTAGGCGACGGACTGCATCCAGTCCAGGCATTTCTGCATCTGGGTTTGCATAGTGGCGCGATCGCTGTGGAAGCGGCGACCGTGTCCTGGCAGCACCCACTCAAACGGGTATTGAGCCAGCCGCTCCATTGACTTAATCAGCTCTGACCAGGAATACCAGCAGGCCCGCCGAAAGGCATGAAGCTGCTGTAGCTGGGACGACCAGGCCAAATGATCGCCGCTGAAAAGAAATTTCTCCTGGTAGAGCAGGACCGTGTGGCCACGGGTGTGTCCGGGTACGGGAATAATCAGCAGGTCGGGGGCAAGCTGCACCGGGTCGAGTCCGGCAAGCTGCATTTCAACCCCCCGTGTTTGAGGGCTAATATCGGCCTCATGCAAAATGCGATCGCAGCCAAAATGTTCGCGAAATTTTTGGTGGTCGGCCACGTCGTTGCGGTGGGTGAGATAGAGGTAGCGAATGCCGCCCATCGCCTCTAGCTGCTTCACCAGCGGCGGCGCAAAGCGGGGAGAATCCACCAGCACGTTGCCGTCCGGTCGCTGAATAAAATAGCTGGCCGCGCCGAATGAGCTTTCAGCATGGTAGCCGCAGTGATAGACATGCTCGGCAATCGGGCTGGGAAAGCTTTGCTGCACCTGCTTGATCTCAGCCGGAGGCGCTAGCGTGCCGATCGAAGCGGTGGGACAGGCCAAAAGCGCCTGCAGTGCCGCCCATCTTTCTGCGGCCTCCTCTGGCTGATGGTGGACTGCCGACTGACCATCACTGCGGGAAAACACGTTTGGAACCATCCAGCGGCAGGTATCGCAGTCGATACAGGTGCTATCCACATAGAAGTCACCGGCTACATTTTGGGGACGACGCTGTTTGAGGTGAGCCATAACTTTGACCAGTTTGCTATCTCTAGGCTAGCGATCGCTTTAGCAGTTTGTGGGTATCGCGGCTGTAACAATCGTCAAAAAAGAGAGGAAGCTATCTAAAAACTGCGGCAATATGTAAAAGCAGCCAGAGGAAAAGGGGATATGGGCTTATTTGACGGCGTTTTTAAAACGGAGCAAGATGTCGCGAATATCATGCTGAGTCCGGCTGAGGCATTTGCAGCAGTAGCGCTGGTGGCGATCGCGGCGGATGGCTACCTGTCTGAACAAGAAGGCCGGGAAATGACAATGGTGCTGGCGCGGATGCAGCTCTTTCGCAGCTTCTCCACGGACGTGATGCACCGCCTGTTTGACAAGCTGCTGGGACTGTTGAAACAGCAGGGGCCAGGCAAACTCATCAATTTGGCCAAGGCTTCGCTGCCGGAAGAACTGCGCCAAACCGCTTTTGCCATTGCCACTGACCTCGTGCTAGCGGATGGCACCGTAACGCCTCAGGAGCAGGCTTTCCTAGACGATCTCTATCGCATCCTGGAAATTCCGGGGGATACGGCCCTGCAGATTGTGCAGGTCATGACGATTAAAAATCGGGGCTAGAGCGGCAGCTTGGCCGGAATGCCTACCGGGCGGGGCAGATCTAACGGGGTTGGCTCAGTTTTTTGCAAATACAGGCAGTGGCGCTGACCCTGGGTTAGGGGCGTCACGCCAGGCTGAATGTGGGCGATCGCGCCCCCCATTAGCTCCAGGGCAGGCGCTAGCGCCTCAGTGTCAGCCGCTGACCACTGCCCCCGATAGAGAACGGCGACTCCCCCCACCTGCAGCAGGGGCAGGGCATACTCGGCGCAGGTGGAGGCCGATCCCACCGCTCGCACCAGCGCTACGTGAAACTTCTGGCGCTGATGCCGCTGATGTCCCACCGTTTCGGCCCGGCTGGCTAAGCCCTTCACGTTGTTTAGCTGCAGTGACTCGGCCAGGGTTTTGAGAAAGCGAATTTTCTTTTGGGTGGAGTCTAGCAGCGTTACCTGCCAGTCAGGCCGCGCGATCGCCGCTGGCAGCCCCGGAAAGCCCGCCCCGGTGCCAATGTCGATGACTCGTAGCTGCGGCGATCGCAGCAGTTCCGGCAGCGGCCAGGAAAAATCCGGCGTCAGCCAGGGAGCTAGACCGTTGAGCGAGTCCCACAGATGCTTTTCCCAAAAGTCGCTTGGCTCAGTAATGCGCGTGAGATTAAACTGCTGGTTGGCTGCTAGCACCTCAGCATAGAGCTGCTGAAAGATAGCCTGCTGTGACGGGGAGGGCTGCCAGTTTAGGGTTTCCTGCCAGCGATCGCCATAGGTTGGTAATTCGGTAGACGCTGTCATATTCATCAGGAAATCGCCGGGGCTGAGGAATTGGCTAGCCGCTGAGCACTGGCAGCGTGCAGTTCACCGTGCTGCAGCGTCCAGCAGCGATCGGCTAGCCCCACTAGCTCCTCGGCGTCGTGGGTCACTACCAGTAAGCTCCAATCTTTTTTGAGCTGGGCCAGCAGATTAATGAGCTGCTGTCGCATTGACCAGTCTAAGCCCGCCGTTGGCTCATCCAGTAATAACAAATGGGGCTGGCGAATGAGCTGCACCGCTAAGGCCAAACGCCGCTGCTGGCCGCCGCTGAGGGCGTGTGGGCCTGCTTCTAGTCCTAACTGATCTAGTCCCACAGCGCCCAGAGCCTGCTTCATCCGCTCAGCAGTCAGCTCAGGGTGACCCAGCCGCAGTTCTTCTAAAACTGTGTGCCCGCAGAAGTGACGCTCTGGAAACTGAAAAACCAGCCCCCCCAACTGCCGCAGCAGCTCTGGATTAAGTTCCTGACTGCGCCAAAAAATTTCGCCAACTGAGGGAGCGGCCAGCCCCGCCAAGATTTCCAGCAGCGTGCTTTTACCGGAACCGCTGGGCCCAATAATCAGGCCCATCTGCTGTGGCGACAGCTCAAAGCTGATGGACTTGAGAATGGGCACCGCGCTGGCGGCTGGGTGATAGGTCAAATTTTTGATACGGAGCATTCAGGTTTAGACAGGCGCGATCGGGCACATAAACAGGATAGGTGTCTCTAGCATAGGCCAAGATACCCGACCTCGGCTCCGGTGTCTCACCGCTAGCCAGACCGCTGCGCAGTATACTGCTAATGCTTTCCTGATTCATGCCGCTATGCCTAAGCGAATACTGTTTCTCAGCAATGGTCACGGCGAGGATAATCATTCCTCCCACATTATTCGCTCACTGCAAGAGCTGTGCCCTGAGATTGAAATTGCCGCTATGCCCATTGTCGGTCAGGGATCTGCCTATCGCCGCTTGGATATCCCCATCATCGGCCCCACCCAGACGTTACCCTCCGGCGGTTTCACCTACATGAACCGGCTGCTGCTGCTAAAAGATATGCAGTCGGGGCTGATTGGGCTAACCTGGCGGCAGCTCAGAGCCGTGCAAAAATACGCCCCTACCTGTGATTTAGTCCACGCCACGGGCGATCAGGTGGGGCAAGCCTTTGCCTACATGAGTGGTCGGCCCTATGTCTCTTTTATTTCACCCCTCTCAGCACTGTACGAAGATCGTCTCTATCTGGGACCACTGATTTCCCGGCTGCTCAAGTCACCCCGCTGCCTAACGGTCTTTACCCGCGACCCCTTCACGGCGGAAAATCTGCGACAGCAAGGACTCGAAAAAGTGCGCTTTGGCGGCATCCCCTCGCTCGATCGCCTGGTGCCTACCGGCAAAGACCTACAGCTTCAGCCTGGTAAGCCAATGGTGTCGCTGCTACCGGGTTCTCGCCTGCCAGAAGCAGTACGCAACTTCCACCTGCAGCTGCAACTGGTGCAGGAAATTTTTCAGCGCACTGAGGAGATCCAGTTCCGGGCGGCGCTGGTGCCAGATCTGATGCAGCAGCTACCGGCGATCGCGGCGGCGGCGGGCTGGCAGCAGGACGGGAACAGACTCTTTCTGTCGCAGCAGTCAGGGACCGAGATTCTCTGTTACTCAGACGCCTTCAATGACATTGTTTGTCAGACCACTCTGGTGCTGGGCATGGCGGGGCTAGCGGTCGATCAGGCCGTGGCTCTGGGTAAACCCGTGATTCAGGTACCGGGGGCAGGGCCACAGTTCACCTACGCTTTTGCCGAAGCCCAAACGCGGCTCCTGGGCCTTTCAGCTCAGACCGTGGGCAAAGGCCCCGCCACCGCCGCCACGCTGCGACTGGCGGCTGAGCGAGTAGTGGAAACGCTAGCTGATCCGGCTTATCTAGAAGCCTGTAAAACTAATGGCCGCCAGCGTTTGGGGCCGCCGGGTGCTTCTTACCGCATTGCCCAGCGGCTGCTGGCTTACCTGGGCGAATCGGCTGCTGCCGCTGCCGCAGAGGCTGCTAAGGCGAAAGAGGGAGAAATTAGGCCCGCATGAAAACTCGCGCTAGCTACTGGCAGCTACTGCCGTTTCTCAGACCCCACTGGGCGCTATTTCTCAAAGGAGGAGTCTGCATCATTGGCTATGTGCTGATGACTTTGCTGCTTCCCTATTTGGCGGGTCAGGCAGCTCTCTATATTGGTCAGGGAAACGTCACACAAATTGCCCGCTGGCTGGGGCTGGCAACGGTTGTTTTTCTAGTCCGCAGCGTTTTCCAGTATTGGGAAAATATCTGGATGATCAGCGCTTCGCTGGAGGTGGCTCTGAGTCTGCGTCAGCGGGTATATGCCCACCTGCACAAGCTGGGGCTGTCATATTTTGAGCGATCGCAGACTGGAGATTTAGCCTATCGCCTGACAGAGGACATCGATCGCGTGGGCGAGATTGTCCACAAAATGTCGCAGCAGTTTGTCTCATCGGGGCTGCAGCTCGTTGCCATTCCCATCTACATGCTGTATCTCAACTGGCCGCTGACGCTGGCCGGGCTGCTGCTAGCGCCGCTGATGGGCTGGCTCATCGGCAAGTTTGGCCGCCAGATGCTCATTCTGTCGCGCCGCAGTCAAACCCAAGTGTCTAACCTGTCGGCACTGCTGACGGAGGTGTTTGGCAGCATCCGGGTGGTGCAGGCATTTGCGGCGCAAGACTATGAGGTGGAGCGCTTCAACCGGGAGGCAGAGTATAACCGCACGGCTCGCTACCGGGCTGAGCGGCTAAAGGCGGTGCAGTACCCGGTGGTGGGGTTTCTAGAAGCCATCAGCATCATGCTGCTATTTTTTCTGGGAGGCTGGCAGATTGCTCAGGGCAATTTGGAGCCACAGGAGTTCGTCAGCTTTCTGACGGCGGTGGCGCTGCTGCTGCACCCCATCGACCTCGTAACGCAGCACTACAACGAGTTTAAGCAGGCTGAAGCCTCGGTAGAGCGAATTTTTGAGCTAACGGCGATCGCTCCTACCTCCCAAGACAAACCCGATGCGATCGCGCTGCCTGCCGTCACGGGCAAGGTGGAGTTTCAACAGGTTAGCTTTGCCTATGCAAACGATCAGCCCGTCATTCAGGATCTGAGTTTGCGCACCTATCCAGGAGAAGTCGTGGCCCTAGTGGGAGCTTCTGGGGCGGGTAAAACGACGCTGATGAATTTGCTGCTGCGCTTCTATCAGCCGCAAGACGGCCAGATTCTCATAGACGGCATTGATATTCGCGATGTCAAAATTGCCAGTCTGCGGCATCAGATCGGCGTGGTGCCCCAGGACACAACCCTATTTTCGGGCACTATCGCTCAAAATATTGCCTATGGCCGTCCAGCCCTGAGCCAGGAAGCGATCGAAGCTGCTGCCAAAACGGCCAACGCCCACGACTTTATCAGCCAGTTTAGCCAGAGCTATCAGACCTGGGTGGGAGAGCGGGGCGCAACTCTGTCTGGAGGACAGCGACAGCGAGTAGCGATCGCCCGCGCAGTCGTGTCTAACCCGCGAATATTAATCCTGGATGAGGCTACCTCCGCGCTCGACTCAGAATCAGAATCGCTGGTGCAGGAAGCCCTAGAGCGAGCCATGAAAGATCGCACCGTTTTTATCATTGCCCATCGCCTCAGCACGGTGCGCCGAGCCGACACGATTTTGTTTTTAGAAAAAGGCCGGATTGTAGAGTCGGGAACGCACACAGAGCTGCTGAAAAAAGGCGGTCGCTACGCCAGCTTTTATGCCCAGCAGTTTGAGGGCTGACTTTAGGCTTCGGTAGTATTGCCTGAAGCGACCTGTTCCATCCGTCTTCGCTGCGCCTGCTGCTGAATCAAGCGCTGCACGCTGATCAAGGCCCGGTTCAGCTCTGGCCCCCGCCGCCGCGGATTCTGCAGATATGCCTGCTGCTCCTCTTCAATCATCACCACGTCCTGCTCCACCAGGCCGTCCAGCAGCTTTTGAGCCGAGCCAAAGAGACTGTCGCGCACCCAGCGGCGGAACCACACAGGCAGCTTATGCAGCCGGTGAAAAGCATTAAGCGAGGTGAAGTGAATCAAAAAAGCGCGGGTGCGGGTCGGCCCCTGGGGGCAAAAGAGGCAGCAAATGACGAAATCCTGGCCCAGGGTTGAGCGCCAGTTGGGATAGAGGTAGCTGACGTCAAGCGGTTCGGGGTGCAGCCGCCGCAGGGCTGGAAAAAACAGCTGGGACACCGACCAGATTTTGTCAATTTTGTAATAGCTCTGGGCTTCGTAGTGGGCATGAACCGCCTCATCTGTTTCTTCCAAGCCTTGCAAAACCGGATCGGCCCACGCCTGATAGCTGTCGTGCAGGTGGCCGTGGTACATGTCCATCAAATTCTCAATCAGGAAAGAGTAGTGGGCCTCAGCCTCAATGATAGAAACAGTGGCGATGTAGTTGAGATGCTCCCACTCCGGCAGGGGCAAGGGAACTTTCGTGTTCTGGGCTGCCGCATCACCGGGAAATATCCAAATAAAGCCGTTCTCTTCTCGCACCGGATAAGTGCGAATCTGACAGGTAGGTAGCTTTTGATTCTCGGCTAGATAGGGCACATGGGTACAGGTACCCGCGTTGCCGAAGCGCCAGCCATGATAGGCACATTCCAAATCGCCATCAACCACCTGCCCGTGACTCAGCTTCACCTGGCGGTGGGGACAGCGATCTTCGAGGGCCTGCACCTGCCCGGTGGCATCGCGGTAGAGCACAACTGCCTGCTGCCAGAGGGTGACGGCTAGGGGCTGATCTTTTAGCTCACTGCTGCGGGCGACGGCATACCAGTGATTGAGGTTGATGCCGAGCTGGCGAATATCGGCGATCGCGCTCTGACCGTTTTCTGAGGTTTGGGGGGCTAACTGCGTGGCGTCCATCGGCTCGACCTTAGATTTTCAACATGCCTTCGGGGTTGACAGACATCAGCGGGCGGCGCTGGAGTCCCTCTTTTTTACAGACCGCATTAGCCGCCAGTAGACCGCTACTGACAGCCCGCTCCATCAAACCGCAGGGGAAAGGCATTTTCACCCAGTCGCCTGCAAACAGCAGATTGCCTGCGGCGGTAGCAGTTTCAGGGCGATTGGGATAGCTGCCGGGGGGGAATCCGGCAAAATTCTTTTGGTTGACGAGCTGACGGTGCAGCATTTTAGCCTCTTTCAGCACCGGCACGATTTCAAATAGTTCGGCCTGGAAGGTATTGAGTAGCTCTTGCTGGGTAGGAAACTCTTTTTCTTTGTAGCAGTAGGCGTGCAGCTCCACGACGCTGCCGCCGGTTTTGTTAGCCCAGGCGATGTAGTCTTCCTGGATGCGGTGGTAGAGGGTGATGCTGTCGGTGAGGCGGTAGCCGGAGAGGGAGGTGAACCAGCTATGCTCCCAGTCAAAATCGCGATCGAACCAGAAGCGACCCACGGCGAAGGGATCGGCTACTGCCAGTTCCGCGACCTGAGCCGTGACTGTGCTGTGGGGCGTACCCTCAGACAGAGAAAAGAGCTGCTTAATCCCCGGCACGTCCGCCGCCAAAATATAGTAGTCAGCTTCTAGAGCCTCTTCCGTTAGCGTGTCAGGATCCTGGGCGATCGCCACCAACTGCACCTGCTCGTCCGCGCTTTCCAGCACCCGAAACTGAGCTAGATGCCGCTGGGCTGGGCCATTAACCACTTCGCCATCGCTGTTATAAGCGGCACCGTGACAGGGGCAATAGAACCCGGTGTCTGTTTCTGCAACCTCCTGATGCACGCTACAGCCCTGATGCGTGCAGGTGAGAGACAGGGCGCGATCGCTGCCGGGTTTGCGAGCAAATAGGCGATCGCCCGCGCCGTAGTATTCCATCTGCTCACTGCTGAGTAGCGGATTGCGCTCGACCCAAAACGGTACACTGCTGCTGTTGCGATCGCCCTGCTGAAAGGTCAACCCCGTCAGCGCTCCGTCCTGCCAGCTCAGCCGACTGACAGTTGCCTCCGTGACAATACGCCCACCGTTGGCCTGAATTGATGCAGCGATTGGCTGTACTAGGCTACGACCCATGTCCTGGCAGGTGCCGTTAAAAGCCAGCCCTTCCGGATTGCCAAAAAAGTAAAAGTGGAAGAACTGCATCAGCTCCCCGGCACTCATAGCATCTGGCGCATTCAGGCTAGATTTGGCGAAGGGCAGGAAGTACAGATCGTACAGCCCGCGCGGAAAATCCTTGTCTACCCATTCGGCCACGGAGATGTCGTCGAGACGATTGAAGCTCTGCGGTACCCGAAACCCGGTAATTTCTCGAAAAACCTCTAAGTGTTTGATTTTGGCCAGATTAATGCCCCATTTGAGCCGGTTGGGCGAAGAGACGGCCAAATCAACAATATTCCAAGGAAAAGCGGAGTGGCTGGGGCGGAAAACTTCTGGCTGATAGCGTTCTTTATAGACGACTGAATAGAAATTGAGGGACTTAAAATTCTGCGGAATGCTCAGCTCATCTACGAGACTAAACAGGTTGTAATACTGGGGGAAAAAGCCGTGAAAGCCGTGCTCCATCATCAGCGGCTCGCCGTCTACTTCGATGGCCCAACTGGCAATCTTGCCGCCCAACTGGGGCGATCGCTCTAACAGCGTCACCGCCACGCCGCGCTGACTTAGCTCGTAAGCCGCCGCCAGTCCGGCCAGCCCGCCGCCGACCACCACCGCTTTTACGGGCCGATCCACCTGATGCGGCAGGGAGAGGGCATCTTTTTGATGAACGGTCGGTTGGGGCTTGGCTAGGCGGGTGTATCCTAATGCACTCCCAGCAGCCCCGACACCAAAGAGCTTGAGCACCGTTCGACGAGATAGGGGCTGAAGCAAGTTTGAATCGAACAACCGACCCATATAGAAAAACGCCTATCGTTGACAACTTGGGAAAGGATGAATTGTTTGTAATATAGACCAGCTTTAGAGTTGCCACAATCTAAACTGCGCAAATCCACCGGAATATTCAGACAATTCTTTGCCTTACGGCGGCAATTTACCGAAATTAGCGCTTTGCTTGAGAATTGACTGGAAATTGGAGATGGAGTTCTAGAGAAAACCGTTCCAACCTGAGTTTGCAGGTGTTGATCTGGGCGATCGCCTGGGGCATGTCCCGATTGGGGTTCCCCAATGAGCGCTTGGGGAACCTGAGTTGGCGACGGCTATTCCAGGCGTACTAGCTTGACGAGCAGGCTCATCACTTCGTCGGGGTCAGTGGTGAGGATAGCGCGGTTGTCGGGAATATCAATTGGGTGCGTCCAGCGGAAGGTTTCGGCGTAGCGAGCCTGGTGGAGCTGATGGATGGTGCGCTTGACTAGGGGCGGCGGGCCGATGAGGATATGGCGAATGGGCCGGGGTTCGGCGCTGGCGGCCAGCGCTGACTCAGTAAGGGCGGTCTGAATGCTAGCAGACTGTTGCAGCATGAGTTTTCCTATTTTTTGGGTGGGCAGAAATTGCCCGCTGCGATCGCCCCAACGAGAAAAAATCTGTCTAGAGCACCGCAGCGAGCCAACAAACCCAAAAACAAGCCGCCCCAAACCAGCGCAAAGCGAGTCAGGGCGGCTAAGGAAACTGCTAAAATGCCTCTCAGCCTGCCGACTGGCGTAATCAGTCTGGTGGGTTAGCGGTTCGGAGTTGTGTCACCAACTTCGGGCCGCGCAGCTAGTTTTTGGACAAGCCATGCAGAAGCTACGAAAGATGCGCGTTTCTGCATTAGCTAGAGACATTACCTCATTTGGGCGATCGCGTCAACACAGTGGCAATCAGATTTTGAATTAAGAGAGAAAGCAATCATTTCAAGTTTCAAGACTTATGCAAACGACGCGATCGTGGACTTGACATAACAATTTGACTTTAATCAAATCACCAACTTTGACAGAAATTGTTGAGAAAAATTTCAGTTTGGCATCTGTTAAAATTCAGATCTGAACTGTTAAAAAAATAAGATTTCGCAACCAGGTGTAAAAGATAAGAAATAGTCTTTATTGTAGGCACTACAGAATTATGACAATTCGAGAAACGGCGATCGCTAAATTGCAGCGGCTACCTGAGTCACTATTACAACAGGTCAGTGACTTTATTGATTTTTTAGTCTCTCGACAGCAATCTAATACTGTTATTGTTGAGCCAATAGATGACTTAACTGGCACATGGTCGAGCTAGTTGACGCAGCCTCTATGCAATCAACCGACTCAAACCATCTCGTCCATGTGCCA
>JAAHIC010000419.1 GCA_010671965.1 Leptolyngbya sp. SIO4C5 | reverse complement strand
TCCTCGCAGTCGTAGAGTCGAGGGGATTAGGCGCTTATAGGGGCTAAGACGATTGCTTTGGTCAGAGCACAGGCGGCAGGTATTGACGTCAATATATCTTCCATTGAAGTGACTACGAGTCGCTAGTGATGGCTATCTAGGCCGAGCTGATGTTTCTTAGTCAGCTTGTGCAGCTTTTAGCCCCTATAAGCGCCTAATCCCCTCGACTCTACGACTGCGAGGGGATTAAGCTGTTTGGGTCTTCGTTGAGGCTAGTCCTGCTGGTGAGAAAACTGATAGGCTCCAACAAAAGACAGGGCGATCGCCACTATGAGCAGGATGGGAATTGAGTACCAGGGAAAAGCGTCTAGAGACTGGTAGGCGGCGGCTCTCAGCCCCATCGTAGTGTAGGTAAGCGGCAGTAAAAAAACAATCACTTTGAGGGCGAGCGGCAGCGCCATCGGATCAAAAAAGGTGCCGCCCAGAAAAGACATCGGTACAATCAAAAAGTTGTTGAACAGGCCGACGCTCTCCAGGGATTTGACGTTAAGACCGACAATAACGCCCAGTCCCGCAAACACAGAGCAGTTTAAGACCAACAACAGCAGGAACAGCGGATTGATGAAGCTCCAGGGCTGCCCGGTAAACAGCACTGCCACTATAATCACTGATGTCGCCGTCATCATGCCCCGCACCACCCCCGCCAGCATCTTGCCCAGATGCAGCGCTAGCGGATGTACCGGGAACAGCAGCATTTCTTCAAAAGTTTTGGTAAATAGGCGATCGCCACAGATCGAAAACGTTGTGCCGCCGAAGCTGATCACCATTGACGATAGGGCGACCATCCCCGGTAGGATAAACTCCAGATAGCTATCGCCAGCGCTGGGTTCGGCCACGCGATCGATGGAGCTGCCCAGACCTAAGCCAAACGCTAAAATATAGATCAGCGGTGATACCAGCCCCGAAGCGGCTACCTGGGGAATTCGTACGCGCAAATCTAGCCAGTCTCCCCAGAAAACGGTCAAACTGTCCGACAAGATGGTTCGCAGCGGAAGTGTAGGCAGGCGTTTCACAGTCATCAGCGCTAACAGCTTTATTTTTACTTTATCTTTATTATTCCGCCTCAGGCTAGATTCGCTATGGGAAAAATCAGCGTTAAGTTTTGCCCGAATTTGGAATCTTAACGGCATACTGGAAGAGTGCGGTCTTTAATCACTAACCGATAGTTTCGGCTGAAATCGTGGGTTTATGAAACGCAAGTCCTCTCGCTATGCACCTCCGGCAGAACCTTCCCGCTTTTCCAGCGGCGGAGAGCGGAGCAGCCCCTTCAACTATTTGACGATTGCTGTGCTCGGAGGCATCTTTATTCTGGGCATCGCTCTCGGCATCGTCTTTAGCTCTTCAGCCAGCTTTAGCCCTGAAAATATCGCTTCACGCGAAGCGATCGATCGCAGTGCTCCTAACCCAGAACTTTGCGCTCGCTATGGCGCCAGTGCGGTGGTTTCAGATATGCGCATCTTTCTCACTTTTAATCCTTTCAACGTCTATATCTCCCAGCCGCGCATGACGCCGGGCTGCGTCCTCAGACGCAACAACTGGGCTGTTTTGGAGCAGCGCGATTTAGTCAGCAATACAGACGTACGGCAGTGCCGCAACCGGATGAACACCTTCGGCTATACCGGCGATATCGGCGACAGCCCCAACATCGACTGTATCTACCAGAACGATGCGGCAGGTAATCTATTCCTTAATCAGCCTGGCTTTGGCGCGCCGCCACCGGAATCAAATCAGTTCTAGATGGGCTGTTCAACTAAATCTTCTAGCACCTGCACCTGAATAATCTGGTTGGGTTGAATAATAACCGTCTGGGGCGAGGCGGCATAGGCTGTGGCTGCTCCTATCGCCGCCCCGGCCACTAGGCCAATGCCGGATAGCCCAGACAAGACTGTCACTGCCGCTGCGCCAACGCCTGAGTTACGCAGCAGGCTGTTGCCTGAAACCTGAGACTCCCCCAGCAGGGCAGATTCTGCTGCCAGGGGCAAGTTTTGCCCTTGGAGGCTGATCGCTTGGGCAATGAAGCGTGGCGTAGCTTCGGTGAGGTCAAAGCGGCCCAGGACTAAAGCTCCTTTTGGGATCAGCAGTTCGTTGGTTTGGCTGCTGCGAATATCTTGGTTGAGCACCAGCACTTCCTGGTAGCTGATGGCATCGTTCAAGGCCAGCGGATTGGGCTGGGTATACTGCAGCGGCAGCACCGTCCCGGCTGGAATTAAGACCGGGCGATCGCGGCGCTGAGCAATTTGGCTTGACAGGGGCAAAGCTGACTGCTCGGTACTAGGCAAAGGCTGGCCAAATGGAATAGTTGGCGGTTTCTGCGGGCGGGCTGGGCTAGTGGGTGGCGGCACGGTGATGGGGGGTGTCGCTGGGGAGGGCGTAACCGCTGGGGTAACTGTCTCAGCGGCAGCAGCCTCTAAAAATGGCGGATTATCTATATCAGGATCGGTTTCAGCAAAATCAGGATCGGTTTCAGCAAAATCAGGATCGGTTTCAGCAACCGTTTCAGCAGTTGCAGAGGCGTCCAGTTCTGGCAGTGGCTGGGTCGGAACCGAAGTTGTAATCGGCTCTGCGTGTTCCTCTAGAAAAGGTGGAGCAGGCGGTACCGCGATCGCCGCTGCAGACTCCGCCTCGGCCGGTGGCGCTGCTGGAAGGGTGGGTTCTGCTGCGATCGCGTCAGAGACAGGCGCGGTGGTAGCTTCTGACGCTGTTTCACTGCTGACTTCTGGCGGGCGGACCGGCGCAGGCGCGCCTGCGCTTTCAGAGCTTTCAGGGATAGCGGGACTAGCGCTTGGCTCATCGGTATTGAGCGGGGGCACTGTCACTGACGGAGCCGCTGCCGAGAGAGGTGGGACGCTAACCGTGGCCGAGGTTTCTGGTAAATCAGTCGTTACGGTCAAAGGGGTTTCTGGCAGCGCGTTTTGAGAAAGCAGGTCTGGCCCAACTAGCAGACTAGCCGCAGAAACCCCAATGCCCTCTGAGTTAATTTCCGGAAATGAGTCAGGGTCAGCGGCAGTCGCCGGCGGATCTAGCGGGGAAATAAACGTTTCATCGATGACCGTGGTGGTTCCAGGCGAGGAGGATAGAGCTGGCGTGGGGGTGGCGGTCGCGGTAGGCGCAGGCGAGGGCGGGGTGGCAGGGGCGATCGCGGCGGGTTCGGCAGAGGTGGGCGCAGGCGGAGCGGTGGCGATCGCAGCCTCACCAGCGAGGAGGGGCTGTAAAATCCAGCGATTTTGGCCCTCGATTTCTGTGGCGGCGAGGGTGGCCTGCTGGGGATCTAAAACAACTCCTGGGGCTAGCTCCAGGACAATTCGAATTGTGTCGGTTTCGTACTGCGAAACTCGAATGCTGCGAACCGGGCCTGAATAGGTCTGTACGGTCGGGACGGCCCCTACCTGCGCCTTGGGAATGTCTAAAACAATTCGTGCTGGTTCGGCTAGCAAAAAGTACTGGGGCGTTAGATCGGCAGGCAAGCTTAGCTGGAGCTGGCGCGTACTGGGATCAAAACTCCACTGAGAAAGGACTGCCGCCTGGGCCGCAGCTTCGGCCGCGACCGTAATGACTGCAGTAACGGCCAGCAGATTTAACATTCTTGCAGCGGGCTGAAAAGGCCCAAAACTCAGCATCATTGATTGTTTTCCCACTCCTGACAACGACAGATTGACAAGCTGTTGGATAAAGGATACGCCGGATACTGAAAAATGCACAAAAAATTGCAGCGCTGCCAAGAACTGCTTTTTAGGCTTTGCTTAACAAAGATCCCTGTCGCTACGGCCCCAAATTCGTCATCATGGACTTAAATCTAGCCTTACGGACATCCCAATGGAACTGAACGAACTGCTGACCCTAATCTTGCTGCTAAGCCCCGGCCTGCTGCTCTCAATTCTGGTAATGACGGCCTTTGCGGCTGGAGGTTAGTCCGGCTGTGGTAGAACTCAAGACGAGCGATCGCAATTGTAGCTTTGTGAGCATAAGAGAGGTTTTGACCTATGGTGATGGTTGAATCGACGATGCTAGCGTTGGGAACGTCAGCACCCAAGTTTCAACTGCCTGACGTGGTTTCAGGCAAAACAATCTCACTAGACGATTTTGCTGATAAAAAAGCGCTGCTGGTGATCTTTCTCTGTCAGCACTGTCCTTTCGTGAAACACGTCAAGGCCGAACTGGCTCGTTTGGGCCAAGATTATGGGCCTCAGGGCGTGGGCATGGTTGCCATTAGCGCCAACAACGTTGAAACCCATCCCCAGGACAGCCCAGAGCATCTCAAAGCGATGGCGCATACCGAAGGCTTTAATTTTCCGGTCTGCTATGACGAATCTCAGGAGGTCGCTAAAGCCTACACGGCTGCCTGTACGCCTGATTTCTTTCTCTTTGATGGCGATTTGAGGCTAGTCTATCGAGGGCAGCTCGATAACAGTCGTCCCAGCAGTGGAACACCAGTAACCGGCAAAGATTTGAGAAACGCCATTGATACAGTTCTAGCAGGACAGACAGTTTTGCCAGAACAGCGCCCTAGCGTAGGCTGCAATATCAAGTGGAAGCCCGGTAATGAGCCAGCCTATTTTGGCTAAACATTCTCGATCCGCCTTTTCCATCTCAGCGATGTCGTAGTCGGTGCTGGTTTCGACATATTATCGGATGGCGCTATGATGGGGTAGAAACAGGTTTGATGGTTAAATCTTGGCTCATACAAGCAAGCCAAGCGTTTAGGTTTGACGTAAACCGTTAAAACAGTTAGGTTTCCAGCGATAACATTTGCCGCTTTGCTCAACTGTTATTGCTGTTGTTGCAGCTAGCCGTCAAATCAGATTTTCAATCTTCTGGCAATCGGGCAGGGGAAGA
>JAAHIC010000418.1 GCA_010671965.1 Leptolyngbya sp. SIO4C5 | reverse complement strand
GTAGCGAATCGGAACCAGGCCGAGGTGCGCAAAAACGTTATCTATGCCTATCCCACTCTGCAGGATGTGGCTTTAGGCCCCCAGTCAGTGAAAGATCCCCAGGTAATGGGGCTGCCTGTGCCTGTGACTCACATCTTGTTTCGCATGTTGTCCCTGCGATCGGTAGATAGCGTCATCTTCTTTGAAAATCCGGGTAGCCTGCGACGGGCGGTTGAGGTGCGACGACAGGACATTCAAACGATTTTGCAAACCCAGCTCCAGCAGGCTGTTCAAAAGGCAAATAGCGTACCGCCTGATATTGCCTGAGCCAAAAGCTCTATCCCTTGCGATCGCTAATTTGGGGCATTTATCTATGATCAAAGCGCAAATTCTGATTTTTGACGGCTTCGATGAGTTAGATGCGATCGCGCCGTTTGAGGTTTTGCAAACCGCAGCCGCAGTTGGTGCGGATATTCAGGCTGAGCTGGTCACGCTGGCGGAGGTGCCAGAAGTTGCCACAGCCCACGGTATGCGCGTACTGCCTCACGGACAGCTTGACCCTCATCAACCCCCAGATCTGCTTATTGTGCCAGGAGGCGGCTGGAGCAATCGTTCACAGCAAGGAGCCTGGGCTGAGGCCCAGCGCGGTCAGATTCCGGCTATCATCGCTCAGATGCATCAAACCGGCGTGCTGATTGCCTCAGTGTGCACGGGAGCTATGCTAGTTGCCGCGGCAGGATTGCTCAATCAGCGTCACGCTGTTACCCATCACGCCGCTATTGATGACTTAGCAGCCAGTGGAGCGCAAGTTGTCAAAGCTCGCGTTGTCGACGAGGGAGACATTGTGACGGCAGGTGGGGTGACTTCTGGATTAGATTTAGCAATTTGGCTACTAGAGCGCTATTTTGGTTCCACAGTTGTCCAAGAGGTGGAGCAAGAACTGGAATACCAGCGACGCGAACCGCTATGGCAGGTCGTTTAAAGCGGCAATTCTGCCTGGCCGATATTTGGTAGAGACTGGGTAGGGCCAACCTGCTGCTGGAAACGTCAAAATGTCTTGCTAATTTTTTCTGCTAAGAGTGAAAACACCCTGAGTTTGGAGGCCCCTGAGGTTATCAAAAACAGTTAAGCGATCGCTCGCAGACATGCCAAATATGCCAGAATTTAGCCATTTCTAAGCAGTTATTATAATGGCTACTGATTATCTGCTATTTGTACATGGGGTCAACGTCCGCGAATCGGCCCGCAACGAGCAGCTCAAAAACTATACCTACGCTGATCATCTCTTCACTCTGATCAGCCAGCAGGTTCAGTCTGAAGAAGCTACCCGACGCCTCAAAAAAGTGCCGCTCTATTGGGGAGACGTGAATCGTGACTCTCTCAACGAGCTGAGAAGCTACCTCAAGGCTTCAGATATTTGGTCAAAGCTCTGGTTCAAAGATTTTCGCGGTGAACAGCTTATTCCCTTTGCTGGCGATGCTGCACTCTACATCAGTCGCCATGTGGGTTCGCTGGCAGTCGAGCAGCTCGCCCAGCAGGCGATCGCCGGACTCAAAGACTATCAGCCCAGCGATCGCCTACATTTAATTACGCATAGCTGGGGCACCGTGATTTTATTCGACGTCCTGTTTGCCAATCGCTGGCTACAGGCCGAGGTGCCTGCAGCTGCCCGACAAAGCGTAGAGCTAATTCGGCAGTCGATTTTTGGCATTCCGCCCGATCAGGCAGCCGGCATCTGTTTGGGCAGCATCCATACTATGGGATCGCCCATCTCGCTGTTTAGCCTAATTACGATTACCGGGCAAAACCATGAAGAAGGCAGCTCCCACGATCTCAGCTCTGGCTTTGACGGTCTTTTATCCCACCTCGATCGAAAACTGCCTTGGTGCAACTTTATTCATCCGGGCGATCCGGTCGCTTGGCCGTTAGAGAAGATTGTTCGACGCTTAGTTGATCGAGAATCAAGCTCAGTCGCGATTCAAGACGTACTGATACCAGGATCTGGGTTTCTCAATGTGATTGGACGGCTGTTCCAGCGTTCAATTGTTTCTATTATCAATGGCGGCAACGCCCATAGCAGCTACTGGAAAAGCGAAAAAGTTGCCGATCGCATCAGTCAGATTATTCTAAAAACTTGAGTATGTTTCCTCAGTCAGGAGTAGGGCACTATTTTAGGCAATCGGCAGCAGTGGAGGCACCTGAGGCGGCAATTAGCTGCTCGACGTAGGCGTCTGGTAGTCGGGAGTTGGCGTGTTAAACCACTCTTAGCAGCATGGCAGCCCTGCCTTGGTATAGGGCTAGCAGTTTGTCTAGTTGCAGGCATATTGCTGTCAAGCTGTTCCAGCGCGGAACCACCGCGCCAAGTGCGATCGCGCTATGGAGTCGCTTTGCAGTCTGACTTTAACCGTCCTGAGTATCTGCCTGCGGTGCAGCCAGCCCAGCCTGCAGGCTATCAGCCTGTGGCCGACTGGGTAGGCCGCCTGATTTTGCCGACGGCGGCAGAGCGTCAGGCTCGCGATACGGACTGGGTATGGCTAGAAATCTATCAGGCACCTGCGGCATCACGAGTCACTACCGGCCAAAAGCTGCGCCTCACCTGGCAGGATACGCCAGCGCTGCAGACCTATGTGCAGCAGATAACGCGGCAGGTGGCATTCACGGCAGAAGCGATCGCCCACCAGCAAGCTGGCAACGTCCACCCTACGCGGCTCGATGGCTGGCAGCAGGTGGGGCCGCTGCAGTCTCTGGCCGGAGCCCGCCCCTTGAATGACGTAATTGTGGCCCTGTCGCAGGTGCAGACAGTCGGCGAGGAGCTGCGCATTGGCGTACCGCCCGTGCAGGTAGCCGAGCGCTTTTACGGATTGGTGCAGATTTTAGCGCCTGAGCTAGCTGCGGAAAGTTCTGTCTCGGCGGACTGCCCTGGTAGCACCGACTGCAACAGCAACCTGTTTCGCGTCCAGCACTATAATCCTGATACCCAGCAGTTTGACGGCCTAGAGGAGACGGTGCGGATTCCCCAAGTTTTACCTGCTGCCGATGGCCTGTATCAGTCCACCGTCCAGGCACTAGCTCAATCGCCAGCCGGGGCTGCAGGCTGGTATCTCTACGGCGCACAGAACGCGGCAGGACGGTTCGTAGTCAAAGCGATCGCCCCTCGCTCTCTGTTTCAACTGCAGCCAGATACTGTCCTCACTAATCCAGAGGCTGCTCTCAACTACATTAACTTTGGCAACTGGCGCCATACCCCAGCGCGTAAAGGCACCCTCCAGTCAGTGCGGCTCGTTCCGTTTAGTGAACAAACTGAGACAAGCTGGCAGGTGGGCGATCGCGCTTTGGTGGTTCACCTCTTTGGCGGCATCGGTGGCGAACAGGGAGAAACGCCGCCGATTGTGGGTACCGTGACTGGGCACTTTGCCTACGGCACAGCCGAAGTCGTGCGCGACGCCTTTACGGGCGAACCGCGCTTTGAAATTGTCTACCAGCAGGTTTATTCCCACAATCCCAACGGTATTGTTTCCGGTGATATTCACTGGTCGGAATATATGGGCAACCTGCAGCGGGGCTGGCTGGGAACACGCCCGGTATCAGATGCGATTGTTCGATTCGCGCCGCTGCTGCAGGACTACCAGTTTGGGCAAGTGCGTCTGTCTCCTTTTGAAATTTTGCAGCGCCAGCTTCAGATTATGATGGCCCGCTACCGAGTAGGAGACGGTACCGGAGCAGCCATTGTCACGCCAGCCCAGTCCTGCATTCAAGATTCTAGTCAGGCGGTTTATCAAACTATTCAGCTTGTCAAGCAGCAGGTAGGAGCAAATCCGGCGATCGCCGCTTGGCTAGCCGAACACCCCGGTCATGAACAAACCCAGCGGTTCGAGCAGCTTGTGGCCCTAGGTCGCCAGATTGAAAAAACGCTAATTCCGCTAGGCATTGTCCGTCCAGACTGGCAGCAAACAACCCAGGCGCTGGCAGGCATTGGCAGCCAGTCCCCCACCACTACTCGCAATACTCTCATCACCCAGCTTTTGAGCTGGCGAACGCTGATTCCCCGCCTTGCCTACGACCAGGTAATTACTCTGTTCTGGCAGCGGCAGGCCGGACTGTGGTTTTTGCGCACCAACCAGGTCGGCGGCTCGGATTCCACAATTGAGCCGCTGGCCCCAACCGTCCTGTTTGGCCGCTATGTGGCTGTGCCGACGCTGTTCTCCCGCCTGATTGAGAGTCTGCGCTGGCCAAGCATGCCAGACTGGCTGGTGACGCTGGGGCTTTTAGGCCTTTACGGAGCGATCGCGGTGCCCCTGGGTTTACGTCTGGGCCTGCTGAGCAACCAGGCTGAAGATCAACCTTCTTTGTCCGGCTATGACCAGTTCAAGCTGTGTTTGGCCTTTTTGGTCTTGCCTGCTCTAGTGGAAGAACTCATTTTTCGCGTCTTGCTCTTGCCTCATCCGACTGAAGGGGTCTGGCCGATTACGTTTTTGCTCTGGAGCCTGCTGAGTCTAGCCTTATTCGTGATTTACCATCCGCTCAATGCCCTGACGGGCTTTCGGGCGGGGCGATCGCTGTTTTTTAATCCGGTGTTTCTCTGGCTGGCGGGACTGCTAGGACTGGTCTGTACCCTCACCTATGCCTACACAGGCTCCCTCTGGACAATCACGCTGCTGCACTGGGTTGTCGTGGTTGTCTGGCAGCTCAGGCTGGGCGGTTACGAGCGGCTGCATTCTGCCAAAAGCTGACAAAACGAATGGCTAAAACGCAATTGTAGCCGCAGTTTAAGCCCAATACCCTCTACTGATAAAACGGCCAAAACGGGTTCTGGCCCAAACTGGGGAACACATTTTACGAAATTCCATTCTCACAGCGGGTAGAGGCTAGCATATTGCCTCTCAAGAGGGAGCCTGT
>JAAHIC010000417.1 GCA_010671965.1 Leptolyngbya sp. SIO4C5 | reverse complement strand
ACACAGAGGGGATAGAAGCCCTTTTATTTATTGGTGCGCTAATCGCGCACGATTGGGCGGATGGGCGTTTTATCCAGATCTTGAACTAGCTGGCGATGCTGTTCTGCAAGTCGAATGAACATGCTTGTCCTCCTGGATCACCACACTCTATTGTAAGCCTTAAGCTTAATTTTTTCTTAATTTTTTGGCTTACATTGTTACTTTGCAATTGTGCACCCACTGAAACGTACTGCTTAGATCACCCAATGACCTCGTTTTCCTTGAAAACTTCTGCTTTAAAGTACGTTTGATAGCCTGTCAGGTCAGTATCTAGTGTGACAATCATATTTTGATGATTCACTGCTGCCTGCGCGAGTGCCCACTTAGTTCTAGCCTAAAAACTACAGACTTGACCTGAGACTGTAGACAGACTTCAACAAACCGATAAGAAAGCTCATGCTTTAGTCAACAATTTCCCACCAGCCAAAGCCCGGTCCGATGAAGCGAATCAGTAGCCAGAGGACAATCATCAGGCCAATGCCAGCCCAAGCTCCTCTAGTAGACCACTTAACAAACTGATCGGCTTGACTTTTACGAATTGGCAGCCAGGGCAAAATATTTTTCTCTTGGCCGTATTTTTCGCCTAGCTTTTCTTGGCGCCGCTTGGCTTCTCCCATAGTTAAATAACCTATTAGTATCTGTGCCTACTCCGACTCAGGCCGAAGATTGCTGAAAAAAATTAGCTATCCTACCTCTAGTCTAGGATGCTGTAGCTATTATTTAACCAGCTGACATCGATATAGTTGGTGCGGGCAGCAGGGCTTAAAGCGGCAATAACCTGCTTGCCATAGCTGCGATAGTTAACTCGGTTGTCTAGCAGCGCGACAATGCCCTGCCGCTCTCGGACTGGAGCGATCGCCCTTTGTAGTTCAGAAAGCGCCTCTGGTAGCAAATAGAGCCGAAACCAGTCTTGGCGCTGTCGCTTATAAAAGGCCACTCGGTTAGCGACTGCCGGATTTTCCAATGACGGAATCGGCAAAGTGGTGATGATTAAAAGCTGGGGAGCAGGCAGCAAATGCTGATGTGTTTTCCAAAACTGCCAGCTGGCCACCAACACCCCATTGTCATCTAGACAGGTTTTTTCAACCTGGACTCTAGAACCAAACTCAGCTGCCAAGTCTGCTCCGAGCTGATACTGCAGGGGCATATCGCTTACCAGGATGACGCTCAAACCAGAGCTGTCTGCTGTGCGGGTCAAGAGCTGGCGAATTTCCTGGCGCAGGGCAAACTGAAATTCTCGCGTGTTGGGCAAAGGCAGGCGATCGGGCAGATAGAGCTGAATTACTTCCTGCTGGCGATCTAGGGAAAACTTGAGACAGGTTAAATCTGCTAACCCCAGACGCTGCCGGTAGGTAGAAGCCTGGGTATCTAAATCCATAGCCGCGCCAATGAGCACTACAGGCTGCTGATCCCAAACCTTCATCAGGGTTGGACTAATTTCGGCTGGGCCGCAGTGCAGCCAAAACTGTCCTTGCTGCCGGTTAACGGTTGTCCAAATCAGTTTGTGGGGCTGCCAGTACTGCTGCCAAAATGTCTGCCAGCGAATGGGCATTCCTGCCTGCAGCGGCTCTGTAGCTGTGATTGACTGCTGCAGGCTCTGATAAAGCTGGCCGATGGCCTGCTGTTCGGGCTGCTCTAATAGGTAACAGCTATAGGGGTTTTCTGGATGCTGGAAAATGGTGCGGGTAAGCTGTACTCGAATGTCGCGAATGGTGTCTTGGCAGTCAGGATAGGCCAGCATCAGACTATCCCAGTCGGCACCAGCAACATTGACGGTAAGTTGCTGGCGGATCCAGGCTTCTAAATCATCAGCGCCATCAATCAGGACCGGAATGTTGCTAGGAAACTGAGTCTGAGCGCCGAGGCGATCGCTTAGCCAGGCTTCAGGTGAGGTGATCAACAATCCCCGATAGTTTTCGTCAGGCCAGCGATCGCTTACCTGAACTGGCTTGGTCGCTGGCATCCACTGGCGCAGACGCGGAATCTCCACCATCAGAATGCGCTGCTGCACCGCCTCTGGCAGGACCAAAATAGCCGCTCCCGGCCACAGTAAGCTGGGCATGAGATAGCTCAAACGGTGGCGTCCATGATAAGCCGATGAGCTACCGGCTTGGATTAACGCACTACGGCCTAAGCGGAAAGCCCTGGCGACCAGCCGCGCCATTGTCAGATGGTGGGGCCAATAAGGTTCGCCCTGCTCTCTTAAAAAGGCTCTCAGCCGTTGATGGACCTCTGCTTCAATCACGAATGTAGTGACATTAAACGGCACAATGAACTCCATTGTGGCATAAGCCTTTCGCAGGCAGGTAGTCACCGAGCCGCTGAGGTGCGCTCTTTGCTGGCTTTGAAACAGTTAATGGCAGGCAGAGAGAGACTGATGCATCTCTCGGATAAACGCTATAACGCTGAGGGAAGCAGGCGTTAAATGCTGACGGGGATAGATGGCAAAGCCCATATCGTCTTGTTGAGGCCCCCGCACCCCAAAGCGGGAATTTTGATAAACTTCCAGCCACTGTCGATTAGAGTTTGTCAGACAGAGCTGGATCGGTACTTTCCAGTTTGGCAGCTGGGCTGCGCTTAAAAATTCTGTACTTTCTGCCTGCTGCACCAAATTGGTAAATTCCTGGGCTAGATTGGCCACATAGGGCTGCAGCGGCCTGCTGGAAGAGAGTTCCAGCTCAGCCGCCCGCATCAGATGGGTGAGATTCTTTTCAACCGCCCGATAATCTTGAAAAGGTAGAGCCGCTAGATAAGCCAGGGCAAAAAGATCTTTATTCTGTTGTAGCTGAAAAGTCAGGGTCGTTTTGCGGCTATGAATGAGAATATTGGGTGGCTGCTTGAGCAGATGAAAGCGCTGAGAAATTGTGTTGTAGGCTTTAGCCAGACTCAGATGCGCTGCTGGTGTTAAAGCCGCATCAAGATGGATAAGGACCTGGGGCGGTATCCGATCGAAAAAGCCCTCGGCCTCACTGGAATTGGCAAAATGATGTAGCTGACTGCG
The DNA here is from genome assembly GCA_010671965.1 of Leptolyngbya sp. SIO4C5. GTDB lineage: Bacteria > Cyanobacteriota > Cyanobacteriia > Phormidesmidales > Phormidesmidaceae > Sphaerothrix > Sphaerothrix gracilis. The sequence goes on along the minus strand of JAAHIC010000417.1, from coordinate 1,862 downwards.
ATCGCCTGTAGGACTTAGATCAACCCAGTCGCAGGACAAATCTGCTGTTTTAAGTTCAGCAAAAACAACTCCGTGTATCTTGCTGCCGGTCAAGGTAGCTGCCGTCAGATTAGAGTTGACGCAGGTGGCGGCAATCAGGTTGGCCTGACTTAAGTCTGCGTGAACCAGACTGGTGTTATACAAGTCCGCTTGGGAAAGGTTGGCACCCGTGAGGTTAGCGCCGCTAAGCTTGGCGTCAGTGAGATCGGCTTCGCGCAGGTCGGCACCGCTTAGATCAGCCCAGCGGAGATTAGCGCCTCTGAGGTTGGCCCCGACTAGCTTAGCTGAGCGCAGATTGGCGTGTCTGAGATTAGCCTCAACTAAAACAGCACCGCTGAGATCGGCGCGGCTCAGATTGGCTGTATGCAGGTCAGCGGCCTTAAGCGTAGCTGCCGTTAAAATACTGTTGCGCAGGTCGGCGCGACCGAGGTTTGCCTGCATCAAGTTGGCCCACCGCAGACGCACTTCTCTCAAATCGGCTTCACTTAGGTTTGCTTGGCACAGGTTGGCATTGCTCAGCTCAGCTCGCAGCAGTTCTGCCCGAATCAGAGAGGCGCCGCTGAGATCGGCGCCGACTAGAATAGCGCGAATCAAATTTGAGACGTTGAGGCTGGCCTGAACCAGTTTTGCCTGACTTAGATTTGCACCGCTGAGGCGAGTGACGTTCATATGAGCGTAGCTCAAATCGCTACGGCTGAAATTAACGCTGCTGAGATTGGCAACGTTGAGCTGGGCGCGTTTGAGATTGATTTCAGTTAGCGTTGCGCCTACTAAATGGGTTTCGTTTAAGTGGGCTGCCTCAAAATGACGCTGTCCGGCAGCGTATTTTTCTAATAGTTCCTCGGCCTTCATCATGACGCCTGCGATTAACGGTAGAGCCTGAATTCTGAGTAGAAAAGTTCAGCCGGAGCGATCGCCTGAGGCCGTTAACTGGGTTCGTTGTGCCAAATATGGCGTGCTTACGGAGACTTTGAGCCTTATCATGCCCTTCTGAGAAGCGTGAATTAGATTTTTGGGATTTTTGCTCATGAAGATTGGAATTGTTGGCTTGGGTTTGATTGGGGGGTCGTTGGGTTTAGATTTGCGGCAGCAGGGGCATGAGGTGATTGGCATTAGCCGTCGGGCTGAGACAGGCGATCTGGCCCTGCAGCGAGGGATTATTGATGCGGCTGCTACGTCTTTAGAAGCGGTTGCCGCTGCTGAACTGATCTTTGTCTGTACGCCCATCGCCGCGATCGCCCCTACCATCCAGCAGCTCGCACTGGTTTTGCCCCATTCGGCAGTGATCACAGATGTCGGGTCTGTGAAAGCGCATATCGTTGAGGCCGCTAGTGCCGTTTGGCCTAACTTCGTGGGCGGTCATCCTATGGCTGGAAAGGCGACAGCGGGCCTTGCGGTAGCGGAGGCGGGGCTGTTTAACCAGCGCCCCTATGTCCTGACCCCCACGGCTCTCACCCCGCCCGCAGCGATGGCTTTGGTTTTAGACGTGGTTGAGGCTTTAGGCTGCTATTCCTATCGCTGTGCACCTGAAACTCACGATCGCGCCGTGGCCTGGATTTCTCATTTGCCTGTGATGATCAGTTCAGGGCTAATTCAAGCCTGTCTCAGTGAAACTGATGCTGCCGTTCTACAGCTAGCCCAGCAGCTAGCCAGTTCCGGATTTAGAGACACTAGCCGCGTTGGCGGCGGCAATCCAGAACTGGGGCTGATGATGGCGCAGTTTAACCAGTCGGCTCTGCTACAAGCTCTACACGGCTATCGCCAGCAGCTTGATCAAATGATTGAACACATAACTGCTCAGAATTGGACGGCGCTACAGGCCG
>JAAHIC010000416.1 GCA_010671965.1 Leptolyngbya sp. SIO4C5 | reverse complement strand
TCTCGGATCGCTGTTTGCAGACTGGCAGCCTGAGCTAAAAGCTGCTCAGCCAGCTTCATGTTGAGACTGGCGCTAAAGTCTTGAGTGTGGAGCTGCAGTTGGGTGAACTTCAGCATGAGCTGCTGATCGGACACAGCAGCCAGATCCGCCTGGATCTGCTGTTGCAAAGCGACCAGTTCGTTGAGCAGTCCGGCTTCATCGCCTAATCCCATACGCTGTAGGATTGTCAGCGTCAGCATGACGGCGTTTTCGTATTGCTGCAGGTTTTTTAGCAGCACCGTCGTGTTGTCTACAAGAGCCGTGTCTTCACTGGTTTCAATCAGGTGCCGGGCTAGGAATCGAACTAGCTGTAAGCGCTGCTGAAAGGAATCAAATGCAGCAAGCTGGTGCTGCCGGACAATGCCGGACTCTTCTTCTAGACGCGCCGTCAGCAGCTCACGCTCTAGCCGCGAAAATTGCTGTTGAACATCGAGTAGCTCAGCCTGCTGGGCTAGAATTTTGTTGGTTCTGGCTTTACCGCGAAAATCCAAGAGCGCCAGCGCCGCTGTCAGGCTGAGGGCGACAACAGCCAGTAGAGAAAACTGGCGGGCGAGTTTAAGTCTTTTTCGCCTCATTGGCGCGATCGCCTCCACATAGTCCAGACAACAGGAAACGGCTGCTTAAGCGCTAACGGTGTGCAGTCTGGAAAAACTATCACTGTTTAGCCAAGCTGCTCTAGTTCTGCAGGAGTTTTATCTCGGATACGGGGCCAGTTGCTGTTTACCTTGGCGAGATTACCACTTTCATCTTGTAAAAACTTGTCTTTGACCTCCGGATTTAGAAAGACATAGAGCTGCCCATCGTGAAGTAGCCAGGTATTAGGATCGCCGTCAAACTTTTTAGCGAGTACCACGCCAAAGGTGCAGTAGCCACCGTTAGCAGGGGCATAATCGGCGGGAGCGCTGGCAAACAAATTACGATTTTCGGCGCTGGTAAACTGCCAGATAGCACCTTCCCACTCAAAGGTGAATTCGGCTGATCCCATCACTGCCGTATTTTCAACGAAGTAGGCCACCGGATCATAGCCTCGCAAAGCCCGTCCCTGTTCGTCGAGATTGAGGTGAGGCAAGGGGGCGGTTTGAGTCAGCGTTGCGGCTAAGTTAGCTTTAGTTTCTGAGGGTATGGCTGGTGATGTAGAATTCACAGCTGACTGGCGGGTGCAGCTTGCAGCCATAATGATTAAAGCGCCTACTGTGAGGGCTGGGAAAAAACGCAATTTCATTTTGCTTTTCTACTGAAATGAAAGCGACAAAAATTCAAGTTCAAACTGACCTGAATATTTCAACTGGTAGACTGAAATACTTACTTAAAACTATCCGAAATTGGCACTGATCCGGTAGAAGCGGGCAAATGGGTGGGGCATCGATAGCCTAGCTAATAGCGGCCAAGCACAATTACCTGGACTAATGAGCCAGTTAGAAGTTACGCAGTTCAGAAGTCAAAACAGCAGTGGGAGGGATAAGATCTCCCCTGCCCGCCCTGGATCAGGGGTTGGCCACAGCCGGGAGGATCTGACGAGCCGTTAAGACCTCGCCAAGTGCGTAATTCTGCCAGTTTCTAGCAACCGCTTCATCAGCTCACAATGCCAATGGTCATCTATCAGGAATACGTTTGCCCACCATCTTAGAAGAGTCTTGCCTGAGATTTCCTTTCTCGGACAGGGCTATATAGAAGATTTACCTAGCTAATCGGTTCGGTGAATTTTTCATGCCTATCGCCAGCTATCAGGCAACATCCTAGCAGCCCTTAGGCGGATACCAAACGCGAGGTCCCTGATCGGGCAGGCGCCATCGCATCCAGCCCTCTTGCGTCCGCGCCCCCGGCAGAAAGTCGCAGCCGTTGACGGGCTGCGTCACGCGCACCTGCATCCAGTCGCCTTCAAACAGTAAAGGAACGATGAAGCTGTCATTACCCACGGAACTCACGAGTGGCTGGCTGGTATCGGGCTGCGATCGCAGCGCATAGGCAGCCCCCTGATTGCGGAAGTAGACCCAACCTACTTCTAAAAATCGATCTTCCCATAGCTCCACCGTCAGCTCAATATCCCCCAGACTGAGATGAGAGCTGTGGGCCCAAACGGTACCCGCGCTGCTGTACTGAAAGCGGAACCAGCCGTCAGGGCGCATCTCGACCACCGGAAAAGAAAACAGGTCGTAGAAGGTTTGCAGCATGGTAAAAGAAGCATCTCGACCAATGGCAATCGGCTCATAGCCGTTAGGCACCAGCCAGCCATTGACAATCCAGCCCCAGTGTCGGCCTTCGGGAGATTCATAGAGCGGAATGGCCACTTCACTCAGCCAGCCCGCCCCCCGCAGCGGACTTTCAATCCACTCGCTGGTTTCAAAAAACTCTAAATTGCGGGGACGCAGGTGACCAACGCCTATATCCTGCTCCGGTTCTGGATGAAGCCCCACAATCCCGGACGATTCTGGCCGAAAAACATTGGGCAGAGCATCGGGTAGGGGGGGCACCGCCGGCGGTAAAGAAGCTGCCTGGGCGATCGCGCAGGCAGAAGTTGGTTCAGCCTTAGCCGCCTGACAGCCCCCTGCTGGCGCTGCTAGACCTGCAGCGCTAATCGGTATGAGTGAGCCAGCAGCCAGCGTTACCGATAGCGTCAGGCTTCCAAGCTGTCTGAGGGCTTCTTCCCAACGGTCTAATTGCAAAAACATGGAACGGCAAGCCTTAAAAAGTAAAAAGACGTTTAGTTGTGTATGTATCACCTAACACTTTTATTCATAGTAAATCGGGAGTATTCAGTGATTTTTGTAAAGCCTTTATATTTCCAGAGTTTGCCCATATTGGCACAAATCCAACAGGGGACAGCGATCGCATTGGGGGCGGCGGTAGTGACAGCACTGCTGGCCATGGAGCATCAGTACCTCATGGTTATCGTAAACCTGCTGGGCTGACCAATCATCGGGCAGCTGCGCTTCTAAAACCTGATGGGACGGCCCCACCGCCAGCTGTTCAGGAATCAGGCCTAGCCGCAAAGCCACCCGATGGTGATGGCTATCTACGGGCAGCGATCGCCGCCGCAGCGTGCTGAAGGCCAGCACTGCCGCACTGGTCTTAGGCCCAACGCCCGGTATAGATTCCAACCACTGCCGCGCGGTTGGCACGGATAGATCAGCCAAAAAGTCTAACGACAGCGGTTCGCCCCGCTCTTGGGTAATGCGCTGGAGTACGGCCTGAAGGCGAGGCGCTTTTTGCTCCGGCCAGGTACAGGGGGCGATCGCCTGTTGAACTTGATCAGTGGGGGCATCGCGTACAGCTTCCCAAGTGGGGAGTGCCTGTCGTAGCTGCCGGTAGGCTTGACCAGACTGGGCGTTACGGGTGCGGTGAGAGAGCAGCGCCGATATCAATTCGCTCAGTGGATCTAAATTGTGAAAATAGGCAATGGGACAGCCATAAACCGCACAAAGTCGCTGATGCACCTGCACCAGCTTAGCGGTCTGCTGCTGATTGGCTAATAAGTCAAGCTGCAAGGGTCAGTTCTGCGCGGTAAACCTGCTTATAGCCTAACGAAAACAAGGAAAAGAACGGCGTTAGCATGAAGAATAAACGTTGACCTGACTATGCTGAAATCTCTATTGACTATCCTAGTTGCGATGTTATGGCTGATAGCCGCTCCCCTCGCCCTTGCCTCATCCGACTATCCGCCGCCGCCGTCCTACAGCAATGCCCTGCTGCAGGGGCAAGACTTTTCTGGGCAGCAGCTCCGCACTGCCGAGTTTTCTAACGCCAACTTAGAATTTACCGACTTCAGCAATGCCGACATTCGTGGGGCAATTTTTAGCGGTTCTACCGCCACGGATACCAACTTTAAGGGAGCGGACTTAACCAACGCTATGCTCGATTTTGCCGCTTTTACCCGCGCCGACTTCACCGACGCGGTTTTAGTAGAAACGCTGTGGCTCCAGTCCTCCTTCGACCAGATGACAATTGCGGGGGCTGATTTTAGCGACGCTATTTTAGACGGGGTACAGGTCAAAGAGCTGTGCGCGATCGCCAGCGGCACCAATCCTCAAACGGGCGTCACCACGCGGGATTCTCTGGGCTGCTAGGGGAAACAGTAGATTCTAAGAATCGTTACGGGTCACCAGCAAAAAGAGTGGATTGAGCTGTGATCAAAATATAGGGCGTGTTTACCCCAGGTGCTATCAGCCACCTCGCTACAGGCAGCTCCCTGCTCAGTAACCTGTCTTTTACACTGTTTAAGCCGATTCAGATAGTAACTTAGCTCCTATGATGAAAAAGCTCATTTTCCTGACAATCGCCACTTTGGGTCTGGTCGGTCTACCAGGATGGGCCTTAGCCCAAACGGAAACGCCTGAGACCGCCCTCAATAGCTGTCAGATTGATCCCGCTAGCCCCAACGCGGTGCAGCAGCAGCGGGCCTTGATTGGCGCTAAGAATTTGGCGCGCCGCGCCGCTGAGCGAGCCAATGGCGGTTTACAAAACTACCGGGCTGAACCGGCCATGCACGGCTCAGTCATTGTCGATAGCTTTCCTTGTCAGCAGCTTGGCCCGGAAACTTTTCGCTTTGTCTTTCGCGGCGGCAGTCCGCTCGAAGTTGCGAGCGGCGATTACTCGGTCGTGAGCGTCGTGCGAATCGAAAATGGCATCGGCAGCGCAGTTGATATTGATTTAGAGTTCAACGGTTCTTTTGCTGACTACCGCCAATATCGCGCCGTCAACCCTGAACAAGACCTGATTGTGTATCAGTAAAACACCTGGGCCAGCCCCCATATGCCATCTCCTTCCCAGGGATGAATCCCTATCTAGAACATCCTGACTTTTGGTCTGAGGTTCACAGCCGCCTGATTGTGGCGATCGCAGACGCGATCGCCTTGCCGCTGCGGCCGCAC
>JAAHIC010000415.1 GCA_010671965.1 Leptolyngbya sp. SIO4C5 | reverse complement strand
AGGCTTTACGCGCTTCCAGATTGCCTGCCTGCAGCTCGACGACTGCTTGACGAGAGGTTTCTCTGAAGTCAGCGTCGTTGTCAAAGCGCTGTTTGGCTTCTCGATAAAAAACAACTAGATCGCCTAGTCGATTTGCTCGTTCGGCTTCTTCTCTAGCAGCCTGTTCTTTGCGCAGCATCTCTTTGCGATCGCTTAAGTCAATCGCGAAGAAAAAGCCCCCCTCTGGGTTATTTGTAAAGCCTGCTCCACCCAGCAAAATGGGGACACGATGCCCCTGTTTATGAATAAAATCTTTCTCAAAAGGCGAGCAAATCCCACGCAAATCAATCTCAGCGACGGCTCGTTGATCGCGCTCAGCCTGCTCTGGCGGGGTTAGTTCTTGCCAGCTGAGCCGCCCCTCGTTCAGGTCTTGTCGGGTGTAGCCGATAATATCGAGTAAGGCATCGTTGGCATCGGTAATGCGGCCCGACCGGGTCCAGATACCCATGCCAATCATGTTGCACTCAAAGATGCGGCGAAACTGAGCTTCGCTGAGACGCAATGCTTCCTCAGCTTGAATCTGTTCGGTGACGTTCCTGAAGTAGATCGTAATGCCGTTGATAGCCGGATAAGCACGAGCTTCGTACCACCGATCATGGTCGGAATAAAATGTCGTCAGCGATTCAGCTACGCGATCGCGCATAACGCGGCGGTGCATCTGCTCAAACTCACTGCCCTGTAACCCCGGAAATTCTTCCCAGAGATCTTTACCGATTAAATCGCCTGGCGTGCGATTGAATAGCCGGTGAGCGGTCTGGTTCACATAGGTGAATCGCCAATTGTCATCGAGGGCAAAAAAGGCATCCGTAATGCTCTCTAAGATATCGCGGCTCTGCTTCTCGCTGACTCGCAGTGCCGCTTCTGCTTGCTTGCGTTCAGTGATATCAATCGCCGCCCCATAAACAATTTGATCTTGTGGATAGAGATGAGCGTTCCATAGCAGCCAGCGATAAGAGCCATCTTTGTGGCGATATCGATTTTCAAACGCCAAAGTTGGACTACCAGAAAACAGGCTGTCGGTTTCTGACACCGATGAGTTGATGTCATCGGGATGAACAAAGGATCTCCAAGGACGAGAGGTCATTTCCTCTATCGTCCAACCGAGCAATCGTTCAAACGTGGGACTCACCCACTGAAAGTAGCCGTCTGTTCCAGCAACTACTTGTAAATCTGACGCGACAGCCAAGAATCGCTCTCGCTCTCGCTCAACCTGCTGTCGCTCTAGCTCAGTGGCAATTCGATCGGCAAAGACCGTTAGCAAAGACTCTACTAAATAGACCTGCTCCAGTGGTTTGCCGTCCATCACGCCCAATACACCTAAAGGCGTGCCGCTGGAGTCAAAAAAGGGAATCGCCATATAGCTTTCAATGGCAAGTTGCTGCAGCAGCGAATCGCGGGGAAAGTGAGCTTGCACATGGCGCGGATAGCAGCAAATTTGACGCTGCATAATCACTTCCCAACACGGTGTCCCCTGCAGCGGATACTCCAGGTTTGCACTGGCTTGACCGTGGGCATGGAGGGCGATTGTTCGGAATACTTTAGGAACATCACCTTCTATGACGCTGATATAGGCATAGTTGACGTCCAAAACTTGGGCAAAGTGCTGCACTAGCGCCTTTAGAAAGTCCCCCCCTGTGGCCCTTGCGACGCCTTGGGTGATTGATCGCAAGGCAACATCGATTTGAGCGATTTGATGGGCTGCCAGTCTCAGTTCCAATTCATCGACCACCATAGCGGCCAAGTCAACTAGCGTGGCTTGCTGCTCTGGCGTTAGGGGGGCGCGAGGTTGACTGTCGAGCAGGCAGAGGGTGCCCAGATTAAAGCCGTCATGACTGAGCAAGGGCGCACCGGCATAAAATCGCACGCCCGGCTCGGCCTGGACAAAGGGATTGCAGGCAAAGCGCTCGTCCAACCGGGTATCAGGAACAATCAGCGGCTCATCGGTTAAGACCGCAAAACTACATAAAGTGGCATCCCGTGGTACTTCACTGGCCCCAAAACCAATACAAGATTTAAACCAGGCTCTCGATTCATCTACTAAGGAAATGAGGGCAATGGGACTGTCAAATAAACGCGCCGCCAACCGGGTAATGCGGTCAAAGGCTACTTCAGGAGGCGTATCGAGAATCTGGTAGCGGTGCAGCGCCGCTAACCGCTCAGTCTCATTTGCGGGGACAGGTGTATTCAATGGCTTTGGCGGCAAAGTGTTGGACATCTTTAACCAGAGCGTGAATCGAAAACGAAGCGGGAACGAGGCATCGATAATCTTGATTGATTCGTGTTTTCATCATATAGCGGTGATGAATGTTATCGAGCTATGGACCGCGATCGAACTACGCTATGGCTCCGCTTCACACCCAAAACGCCAGTTGGGCAATGGGCAACTCCATTGGGCTCCTAGAACAGCCTCAAAGCCCAGGCTGCTCTAGGGAGCGCGATCGCAAGATCAGGTCTCAGCCCGTTCGACAATCGCGGTCTAAATCGAGCTGCCAGTCAGCGGCGATCGCCCATCTTGCCTCAAGCGGCAGCATCAACGCGTGAGCGCCGCGTCCCCTCTACCCGGCGGATGTCGCGCCAGATTTGCGTCGCCGCCAGCGCCCCGTCAGACGCCGCCACCACCACCTGATTTAACCCTGCCTTGAGATCGCCAATGGCAAAGATGCGGGGATGAGAGGTGCGGCGCATCTCGTCTGTAACCAGGTTATTTCCCTGCTTTTCTAAACTCAGGCCCTCTAGATAATCGGCATGGTAGCGCGACCCCATAGAAATTAGCCCCGCATCAAGTGACACGGTAGAACCGTCCGTCAGCTCAACCCCCGTCATCTGATGATTCCGGCCTAGGAACTGCTGAATGGGGGTTTCTACCAGGGTGAAGCCAAGATTTTCATAGTGCTGGCGCTTTTCTGGGCTGACAGAGAACTGGCCGTGGGTGAACAGGGTGATATAGGGCGTAAACCAGCGCAGTGGCTCAGCTACGCCTAGAGCGCCTTCAGAACTAGCAAAAACTCCTACCTGCTGGTCGGCAATCTCATAACCATCACAGATGAGACAAACGTGCAGATTATAGCCCGCGTAGTCAAACACGTTTTGCATGTTGCTGAGCTGAGGCAGGTTGTCGATGATGCCGCTGCCCGCAATTAGATAGCGCGTGCGGAATGTCTGTTCAACGCTATTTTTCCGCCCAATTTTCACTTTGACCAGAAAAGTTTCGCCCTCGTCAATCACCTCTTCTACAAAGGCGTTGAGATAGTCGCCGCCGACTGAGAGGTAATGCTCTTTGCCCTGTTTTAGTAAGTCTCGACCTGGCGTATCAGGAGGCAGTCCTAGATAGTTGTGCAGTTCCTGCATCCAAAACGAGCGAGCTTTCCCTTTGTCGATAATTAGGCTGTCAAGCAGATAGCGCTGCAGGTAGATACCAGCAGAAAGTCCGCCAGCTCCCCCACCGACTACGACGGCGTCATAAATGCGATCGCTGCGATCGGCAACTGTTTTCTTCGTTAAAAGCATTGTTAACCTCGAAATTGACTTTAACTAATTGACTACCAAAACAAACCTTCTAGATGATAGGCAGGCAAACAAAATCTTTAGGCTCTCACACCCACCATCAGCATCATCTGCCGAATAATCGTTTCGTAGTAGGGCACACCGCCCTGAGCCCGGGCAATCAGCATACCGCCCTCTAACAGAGAGAACATCAGCTTGGCCATTGCTTCAATATCGCCCAAAAAAGCTAGCTCTCCCGCCTGTCGCCCCTGGGCCAAAATTTGAGCTAGCTGCCGCTCATTAGCCTGATAAAAGCCTGATACCCGCTGAGCCAAAGGGCTTTTCAGCGTCTCTAGCTCGGCCCCCAACATACTGCAAAGACAAGCCTGAGTCTGATCCCCGCATTCGAGCTTGGCGACAAATAGCTGACAGTATCGCCGCAGCTTTTCGACAGAACCGACATCAGCGCTCAAAATTGCCTCTAACCGCTTTAGAAAGCTTTCGTTATAGCGATCGAGCAGAGCTGCTACTAAACCGTCTTTAGTAGGGAAATGATAATGAATGCTGGCCTTGCGAATACTGATGGCTTTGCTGATGTCCTGGTAGCTCATAGCGTTGACGCCAACACGCTCAATCAGCGCCTGAGCTGTGTCCAGGATTTGGGTTTTAGTATCGATTGCCTCCATATTGCCATTCTACTAGAAGGTAGGTAAACAGATCAACCCTAATTTACCCTGCGGGCTGCAAGTAGCTCTTAAAGCATTAAGCCTGATTCAGCGATCGCGGAAAAGTGAGGGTGAAAGTGGAACCCTGATTAGGAACTGATGTTAGCTCAATCTGCCCCTGCAGCAGCACTACCAAGCGATTGACAATCGCTAGTCCTAACCCCGTTCCCTCTTCCTGTTCATCTAGTTCGGCGCTGCCGACTCGAAAATAGGGTTCAAAAATGCGCTCCTGCATCTCAGGCGGAATGCCAATGCCTGTATCGGCGATCGCAATTGTCCATGACTGCCCGTCTAGCTGTTCGCAGGTCATGCGAATGGTTCCTTTCTCGGTATAACGCACGGCATTGCTCAGCAGGTTACTAATAATCTGTCGCAGCCGGACTTCGTCCGTCGTCACTTCAGCCGGAGCGCGATCGCAGTCCATCACAACGGTCAGCTGCTTCTGCTGAGCCAGCGGCAGCGTGTTGGCGACCAAATCGTCTAGTAGCTCCCGCAGCGGAAAAGCGTCAATATCAAGCTCTTGCTGGCCCAGTTCAGATCGAGCCATGTCTAGGCTGTTGTTGATCAGCGCTAAGAGATGACGACCGTTGCGAATAACCCGCTCAATGTTTTGCAAATCGGAGATCGGAAGAGCGTCGGACAGCGGGACGAGTAGTAAACAT
>JAAHIC010000414.1 GCA_010671965.1 Leptolyngbya sp. SIO4C5 | reverse complement strand
TCCGAGGAGCGGAGCGTGCGGTTCTGGGCGTCGAGGGCGTCGATGCGGAAGGTGTCAGCGAGAACGGTGACTGGCTGCGCTGGCTGTCACTGGCTGTCAGTTTGGGTCTGATTGCCTTGGGGCTGGGGGTATCGCTGGCAAATCGCTGGGAGGAGGCTGGCTATGGCTTTATTCTAAGTGGCGCTTTGGGCAACGGTATCGATCGCCTATTGGCAGGAGAAGTAGTTGATTTTTTGGATTTTCGGCTAATCCAGTTTCCGATTTTTAACCTGGCAGACGTATTTATTAATGTCGGCATTGCCTGTCTGCTACTGGCGGCTTTTCGGCCCGGCCACAGTCAGCCTTCTAATGAAGCGCCGTCTGAACACACTAGGCGCTAACTTTCTGATTCAAAGCGACTCATACCGGGCGTCAGTTGTCAGTAGAATGTAGGTCAATTAGGAAATGCTTTTGTTTGCCCCGATCGCGCTGCCAGCTCTTTAGAGATTTTGCGACTCTATGTCTCCATCGAAGCCGCCAAACCCGCAGAAAACGCTGCTAAATACGGTCACTCAAGCCTTTCAAACGGTAAGAGCCCAGGTGGATTTTTCTAAGTTTTCGCTGAGAGCGGGGGCCAGAGTAGCCGAACTGCATGTTGAGGAGGCAGGGGGCAAAACAGAGGTATTTCCGCTGCTGGGAGAGCGCTATGTGATTGGCCGTAGCTCTAAGTCTAGCGACATTGTCATCCGCAATCCTATCGTCAGTCAGGTGCACGCATCTCTCAGCCGCGATCGCACCCAGCCCGGCAACCCTTTTGTGCTGAAAGACCGCGATTCCACCAACGGTATCTATCGGGGCAAAAAGCGGTTGAACAAAGTGGTGCTGCGCCACGGCGATCGCTACACTCTCGGCCCTACCGAACTGGCTAATGCCGTCACAATTCAGTACGTTGATCCGCCGTCGCCGCCAATACAAGCAGCCCGCTACGGCCTGTACGGACTGACAGGTTTCAGCGCCGCGATCGCCCTGTGGATTGTGGGGTTAGAGTGGCCTAAGTTTCGGGTAGCGCCTCTGCCTGACTCCGTACAAGGCCCGGTAATTATCTACGCGGAAGAAGACGGGGTGAGCGTGCCGCTGCGACCGCAGTCTAACCGAGCGCATATTGAAAAAGAGCGCCTGTCGGAGTTTTCGCCCTATCTGCCCAAAGCCGTGATTGCTTCCGAGGATGCTCGCTACTACTGGCATTTGGGTATTGATCCGCTGGGTATTCTGCGGGCGCTGGTTACCAACGTGCGCGGTGGCGAAATTCGCGAAGGGGGCAGTACCGTCACGCAGCAGCTTGCCCGCAGCATTTATCGGGAATATGTGGGCACTGCGGATTCCGCCGGACGCAAGATCCGCGAGGCGATCGTAGCGCTGAAGTTAGAAGCTTTTCATAGTAAGAATTTTTTGCTGTTGACCTATCTCAACCGGGTGTATCTAGGCAGCAACCTCTACGGCTTTGAAGATGCAGCCCAGTTTTACTTTGGCAAGTCGGCTCAGGCTCTGAATCTCTCTGAAGCGGCTACCCTGGCGGGGATTCTGCCTGCCCCTAATGCTTTCAATCCGGTGCAAAACTATCAGGCGGCAGTTGAATATCGCAACCGGGTGCTAGATCGGATGGCGGTCTTGGGCATGGTCAGTCAGGAGGAGGCGCGACGGGCGCGGCGATCGCGGATTGAAATCAGCCCTCAGGCCAGAGAGCAGCTCGCCAATACCCGCGCTCCCTATTTCTATAGCTACATATTTGACGAGCTAGATCAGGTCTTGGGCGTCCAGCTAGCCCGCGAAGGCAACTTTATCGTTGAAACCAGCCTCAATTTAGACACTCAAGAAACAGCAGAAGACTCACTGCGTAGCTATGTGGAAAGTGCCGGCAGTGCGGCTGGATTTTCCCAGGGGGCTCTGGTGACGCTCGATACTGAGAATGGAGCAATTCAGGCCCTTGTCGGCGGCACCAACTACCAGGAAAGCCAGTTCAACCGAGCCAGTCAGGCCCTACGCCAGCCCGGTTCAACCTTCAAAGTCATTGCCTATGCGGCGGCTTTAGAACAAGACATTCCTCCCAGTGCCACCTTTAGCTGCAGCGGTCTGACCTGGCAGGGGCAGTTCTTTGAAGGCTGTCGTTCTGGCAGCGGTGCCCTAGATATGTACGCCGGACTGGCCCGCTCTGAAAACGTGGTAGCGCTGAGGATTGCCCAGGAGGCGGGGCTAAACAGCATTGTGCAGACGGCGCAGCGGTTGGGAATTGAGTCAGATCTCAATCCGGTGCCGGGCTTGGTTTTAGGCGAAAGCGAAGTCACCCCGCTGGAGATAACGGGAACGTTTGCCGCGATCGCCAACAACGGCGTTTGGAACCGGCCCCACGGCATTGTGCGCGTCCTCGACAGCAGCGACTGCGCCGATCTGCAAGATCTCCAGACCTGCCGCATTATTTATGAGTTCGGTCAGGCAGGCGACGCCAGCCAGCAGGTAATTGCGCCTCAGGTTGCCGATACTCTATCTGGACTGATGCAGGGGGTGATCCAAGGCGGTACCGGGCGCAACGCTTTTTTAGGACTGGGTGAAGGGGGCAAAACGGGGACAACTAACGACAACCGGGACCTGTGGTTTATTGGCTTCGTGCCGGGCTATCAGCTCACCACAGGAATCTGGCTCGGTAATGATGATAATACGCCCACCGGAGGCAGCAGTGCCCAGGCCGCTCAGCTCTGGGGTGAATACATGGGGCAAGTTTTGCCCTAGCTACCAATCAATCGGGTTGCGGCTCGACTGTATAGACCAGGGTTTCACTACGCCGACCCCGTAAAATAACGGAGCGAAAAGGACGGGTCTTAAAGTGCTGCTTGATGTGTCTCTGGGTCATGGCGCCAATTAAAATTCGATGGGGTATAGAGGCAGAGATTTCTTTTGTGAGACTTTCTAGGCGGGCCGCCACGTTGACCGTGTCCCCAAAGAGGGAATAGCTCAGTCGCTGATGATTTCCTACCGTTCCGGCAATTAGCGCTCCCGTGTGAATGCCGATGCCGAACTGAATCGTTGGCTGGCCGCTAGCCTCAAATTCCTGGTTGAGTACTTGCAAGCGCTGGTGCATTTCTACACTGGCTGTAACCGCGGCGATCGCGTCTTGTTGAATCTGTGCTACCGATGTTCTGGGAAAAGGAGCGCCAAATACCGCCATGATGGCATCGCCAATGTACTTGTCAATCATGCCACCGTGGGCAATGATACAGTCCGTCATTGCTTCAAAGTAGCGATTGAGCCAGACTAGTAAGTCTTGGGAAGAGAGCTTTTCGGCAATTTGAGTAAAGCCGCGAATGTCCATGAACAGCACTGTCGCAATTAATTCTTGAGCGACTATGTCTCTGCCCTGCAAAATAGCTGATTTTTGCTGCCAAATTAGCTGAGCCGTTTCAGGAGAAACGTTCATGGCAAAGAGAGCCATAAGCTGCTGGCGCTGGCGCTGTTCCTGTAGCTGTAATCCGGCTGCGGTGATCCAAATGCAGGCGGTAGGGACAGCGAGCGGTAACCACCAGTAGTTGAGAAAAGCAGCGATCGCAACTGCCAGCCACAAAACAGGTAGGCCCAAAATCACGAGCAGTCTGCCGCGTAGATTGAGTGGCTGCAGCAGGGCATTCGTTGCCAGCCCACTGGCTAAGACTAAAAGCCCTATCCAAGGCCAAGACGGTTGATGTAGAAACCGCTGGTTGAGCAAGTTGTCCACAACAGCGGCGTGGAAAAACACGCCGCCTATAGGTGGATTGAGATGATAAGGCGATCGCACCGGATCTATACCTGCCGCTGTCACCCCCACCAAGACCAGCTTATTTTGAAAGACACCTGGATCTACCTGTCCAGACAGAACTGCTTGAAAAGAGTAAACTGCCAGTTCAGCGGCACCTGATGGTCGCTTTGTCGTTACTGGCCCTGGCCAGTTAACCTGGCCCCAGGGCTGACTGGCTGTAGGTAGCTCAGGTATTTCATCAAAACTATCGGTAGACCTGAGGGTATTGAATAGGGTTTCACCATAAATCTGCAGGGCAGCTATGGCCAGACTCGGTGTATTGCCTTCGTACAGCAAAACTTGACGACTGACGCCGTCGGCATCAGGCAGACTTTTAACATGACCGCTCAGGTAAGCTCCCTCAGCAGTTTCAGCAATCAGCGGGGAGATTGCTAAGGCTTTTCCCTGTCGGTCACTGCCAAGAGCCAGTACCGTATTGCCGCTAAACAGTATGGCCTCAGCGAGAACCTCATCTTCTGGCGTAGCCTCTGTCATCAAAATGTCGAAGACGACCGCAGCCGGCTGAGAAACAGCCAGCGTATCTAGCAGCTCCCCATAGCGCTGCCGCGACCAGGGAAATCGACCATAGCGTTGCAGACTAGATTCGTCGATGGCAATGACGGCAACGCGATCATCCCAGCCGAGAGCCACCTCGGCTCCCAGTTGTTCTCGCAGTTGAAATAATAGGTTATAGCCCTGTTGCTCTAGCGATCGCCAGGCTCCTACCTGCCAAAGTCCTAGGGTTAATGCTGCTGCTACACATCCAGATAGCCACTGCTGCTGGTGGTGCCTAAGATAAGGTATGAGGCGGGCGGATTTTTTCCACAAGACGAAGGGCATGAAAAATTTCCTCTAGAAGCGCTGATCGTCGCCGGTATAGCCAGAAAATATCAGTTTGGAACTAGCTGCGATCGCCTGATAGAGGGCGAAAACGAATAGTTTGGGTGCGCTCCTCTCCCAGAGGATTGCGAATGACGATCTGCACGTCTGTTTGCTGACGCGACCGCGAAACGCTCGTCCTAAGGTAGCCTTGACGACTCACCTTGATTTCTTGTCCCTCGATCAGAGCTGTATTTGCTGGATCAATGTAACCAGCAATGTAAATGGTTG
>JAAHIC010000413.1 GCA_010671965.1 Leptolyngbya sp. SIO4C5 | reverse complement strand
TTTATGCTCCGTCAGAGAGGCCGTAGACAGAAAATTTTATCGAACCAGACATAGTCAAAGAAAAATAATTAGGCCAAAAATAAAATTCAAAGTTACAGATTGACGCCCCATTATCCCCGGCTCCCTTCCAGCAGAATTGAGCAAGAGAGGGAGGTCGCCATACCTGAATCGAATGCTGACGCCCTAAAACTCAGGAGTAGGCTCAATGCCCCACTCTTGCTTGAGGAAACTCTTGTAAAGGGTTTCGCGCATCATCATTTGTTCGTACAGCTTGACGAGAAACTGCTGGGCCTGCTCTCGGCTCATCCGCTGTACCTGATTCTCAAACGAACGTAGGCTGAACTCCTGTTCTAGAGAGAGCTTATTAGATTCGTGCATAGCAACCTCCATAGGCTGAGAGATAACGTTAGCTGGAGAAAAATTCCCCGTAGACCGGAAGCTATCTGATCAGAACTGGGAAAGTCCCGATGTGCTCCAGTTGTTTACAAAATATAACAACTGTTTGACAAAATGGCTATCAGTCTAGAGGCTTAGGTTAAATCTTAAATAAAGACCTCCGAATGCGTCAGTACACAAGGGAGTACCCTTGCAGCATAGTTAGCATTTATAAATAAGTAAAAATGCTCAATGTAAACATAAAGCGATCGCTGAGCTGAGTTCTTTTAATAGCAACAGGTTGCCGCCGCTGCAAGCATTAGAGAGGCTTTTGAGCGGAAGCAGATTGGCTCAATGCAGCCGCTCAGGATTCTTCAGCCCGTAGGTAGAGAACAATAACTGTAATGTTGTCTCGCCCACCCTTGCTTTTGGCCGCTTCCACTAGAGCATCAGCCGCCGCCGCGCAGGCTGGATTCGCCTGAAGCTGTCCGGCAATCATCCCATTTGTCAGCTCCTCAGTCAGGCCGTCGCTACAGAGCAAAAAGCGATCGCTGGCCTGCATTGTCACTGTTTGCAAGCTGATTTGGGTCAAATCTTCCCGGCCCAGGCACTGGGAGAGAACATGTCGCCAGGGATGACTTTTAGACTGTTCTGGCGTTAGCTCACCTTCACGAATTGCTCGGGCCACCCAGGTATGATCTTCGGTGATCTGCTCTAGCTTATCGGCTCTGAGGCGGTAGAGGCGAGAATCTCCCACATGAGCGCACCAAAGCTGTTCACCCCGAAACATTAAGACAACGGCAGTCGTGCCCATGTCAGAGCGCTCTGGATGGCTACTTTGATCGTTGAGGATAGCATCGTTGGCCTTAAAGAAAGCATCGCGCAGCAGCTCCTGAGAAGACTCTGCGATGTGCCAGTGCTTATCGAGATGGGCGCTAATAACGTCAGTGGCTAAGCGGCTAGCTTCCTGTCCGCCCGCGTGCCCTCCCATGCCGTCGGCCACAATAAAAAAGCGGCCTTCTGTATCTAGGTAATAAGCATCCTGATTGTTGGCTCGTAGTAGTCCCGGATCGGTTGAGCCTGCAAAAAAACGTTTCATGGAACTTGATACCTCCGGGGTCAAGGCAGGCGTTCAGCTCGGCTGAGCTGGATTAAGAGTCGTATTAAGGCAAATCCTAACAGGGCTGCGATCGCGGCGATAATGCCTGCTAGCCAGAGAAATTCGGAAACCAACAAAATAGTGGCTGAGAGTGTAAAGGCACCAATTAGCAGAGAATAATTAGTCGCCATGTTGACGCCGCTCACTCGCCGCAAAATTCGATCCGTTTCAATCGAGCGCACTCGTACGCGAATATCGCCTCGCTCCAGCTTTTCCAGCGTGTCCTCAATTCGTCGGGGAAGACCTAGCGCCGTGCTGCTCACCTGAGCGGCCTGACGCCCTAGCTCACCCAGCAGGCTGTTATTAGGATCTGTTGAGTTTCCGTTAGTCATGAGCTGTGTTGCAAAAGGTTTAGCAGCTTCCATGAAATTGAAATCGGGATCAAGCCCTTTACCGACTCCTTCCAGAGTCGAGAAAGCCCGCATGACGAAGGTGAAAGTTGCCGGAAAGCGAAAAGGCTGATCGTAGGCAACCGCGTAGAGGTCATCGCTGATGGCGTTGATTGACTGTTCTTCAAAGGGTTGATCCATGAAGTTATCCAGAATGTACTGGATTGAGCGCCGCACTGGCCCCATATCGTCAATCTCAGCTAATGCCCCCAGTTCAACCAAGGAAGCCATGACCCGATCGGCATCACGCTGAGCAATACCGAAAAAGGTACGCATTAGGCGCTCCCGCGTTAGCGGCTGCACCTGACCCATCATGCCGAAGTCATAGAAGATGAGTGCACCCTCTGGACTCACCGCAATATTACCAGGATGCGGATCGGCATGGAAAAACCCATCATTTAAGAGCTGCTGTAAATAGGCTCTAGCGCCTAAATACGCTAAACGCTTGCGATCTAGACCTGCCGCTTCTAAAGCTTCGTAGTGGCTAATCTTAATACCCGGTAGGTATTCCAGGGTTAGAACGCGAGGAGAGGCATAGCGCCAGTAGACACGAGGAACTTTAACCCAGTCTTCCTCAGCAAAATTACGCCGAAAAGTATCAGCGTTACGGCCTTCGGTTAAATAGTCAATTTCTTCCCAAAGGATGCGGCAGCATTCTTCATAAATGCCAATCCAGTCTCGCCCCCGGCCCCATTCTCGGTGACTTTGAAAGTAGCGGGCAATCCCTTTGAGAACTTTCAGATCAATAGTAAAGAGCTTTTTAAGGCCCGGACGCTGCACTTTGACAACGACTTCTTCGCCAGAGTGGAGCTGCGCCCGATGGACCTGCCCTAAGCTAGCCGCTGCTAAAGGTATGGGATCAAAGCTGCGGTAAAGGGTTTGAATAGGTTTGCCTAGATCTTCCTCGACGATTTGGCGCGTCTGGTCGTAGCTGAAAGCCGGCACCCGATCCTGCAGCTTAGAAAGCTCTTCGACATACTCAACCGGAAATAAATCGGCCCTAGTTGAAAAGAACTGCCCCACCTTGATGAATGTCGGCCCCAAGTCCAGCAACATCTCGCGGATCCAGACGGCTTGGCGGCGCCGCCGAATCGCCTGCTTCTTGTCGGTAATGGTCTGATTGCTGTAGCTCCAGGCTTTGCTATACAGCCAGCGAGCCGAAAGCAACCGCAGCACAAACGACCAGATATCGATGAAGCGCCGAGTTGTTGAGTAATGGCTGCGATTCCACCGATAAGCATTCTCTGTGTAATACTGGGGCCGCTTCTGACCGCCTGCATCTGTCAGCAAAGGCCCAGCATCCGCAGCAGGTGAAGGCTGCTGGCTTACCTCTGAATCCAGCGCGTGGGTATAAGAATCTACTGCATGAGAGACGGGGGCCGAGCTAGAAGCGGAGGTTTCAGCAAATGCAGTCAGTTCATCTGCGGCAACCGCATCAGATGAAGATGGTTCTGGATCTCTAGAGAGGGCAGACACTCAGGCTCCTGGCATAGGTCAATGCTATTAGCGTAAGAAAAAATCAAAACTAGCGCAGCCAGGCTTTAGCTAGCCGTTGTCCGATACTGCTGCAGCGTAGCTCTGACCTGAGCAATTTCAGCTCTTAGATTATCAATAGTAGCTTGCAAGTCTTGGGTAGAGGTTTCGGGGGCAGTGCTGCTGGTGGCAGCCGGATTATTAAGTGCTTCGGCTTCCTCCCGCTGCGCCCGCGCCAGAACATCTTCCGTGAAATGCCGCAAGTTTTCGCGCTGCTCGGCATCAAAGCGACCCAGATTACTTAATCCCTCAGAAACGAGCTGTTCCGCTCGCTCGCTGACAGTTTCCGCTAAGGCCCTACCGATGAAAAAGGCATGAACGACAGGATTGTTCATGAAAAAATAATTTATACGTCTGCAACAAATTATAACTAAATTGCTCCCGCCCGCTGCTGTCAGTCTTGCCGCATTTTCTACAGCTCTCTTTCAGCTGACGGCGGCACCGACATTTCTGGAGCCGCTTCTAGGCGGGTGGGGGCGGGCACGGTTTTCTCTGCCGAACGAGCAGGAACGCCGCTATCAACTGCCGCATCTGGATTCGGGCGGTTGGGCGTTGACTCACTCCAGCTTTCTGGCGGTGAGTCTGTCATCGATTCGTCCACCGTTGCCGCATCGTCTACGAAAAAATCGTCGGTTGTTTCATCTACAACAGCGGGACTGGCAAAATCTTGCGCTGGATCAGAGACAGATTCAGGTATTGCTGTAGCGGGCGATCGCTCTGCCCAAGGCTCAGGCTCGGTGACCAACTGATCCTCTGGCTGAAATTCAAACGGTGTTTCCACTGGCTCTCGCCGCGTGTAGTTTTCATCTGGAGCGACAAAGGGCCGATCAAACTCGGCATCTGAGCCAGTCACGGGCCAGTCGGCCTGTTCCGGGAAGGTTTGCTCTGGATTGAGGCGGAGCGTGCCTGCTCCATTACTGCCCGAAAAACGAACAAAACTGCCAGCCCCTAAACCTGCTAGGCCCGCAGCGACAAAAACACTCAGCAGCAGTCGAGAATAATGCTTCATTGTCAGCGATTTGTGCGGCAAAAAATCTGAACTCAAGCTTTGAACATAGATCCCCAAGCCAGCTAGAACCTTCTTGAATCAGAGCTAGCCGTTTTTCTCCGCTTATCCTAGCGCTTTTACTGCGGCTGACTAGCTGGCATCTTGGGGTAAAGCATAGCGCTGCATGACAAAAGCGATCGCTTCTGAGCGATTTTCTATCTGACGATCAAGCGTTGCGGCCAGTACATCGTCTAGCATTTGCTTAAACTGAGGCCCCGGCTGGTAGCCAAGTGCTTTGAGATCGTTGCCATCAATGGGAGCTTTGACCTGTGACCAGCGGGTGAGATACTGCCATATTTTCTGACCGATTGGCCGAGGCTGGCGGGCGCTCACCAGCAGCAGCAGGGGCAAATCGAAGCTACGGAGATCTTGAGCCGCCGCTGAAGCAGAGCCTTATGCAGCAGGTTAGCCAGA
>JAAHIC010000412.1 GCA_010671965.1 Leptolyngbya sp. SIO4C5 | reverse complement strand
TCCTGATTGAGGCCCAGCGCCTCAATCAGGCATTTGTGGATCAATACTTTGCTTGGACAGCTTCGCGGTTAGAGGGCGCGGATCTAGAGGTGATTACCCAAGAGGCCCTGCTGCGACATCAGCACGCCTTCCCCGATCGCCCTTTGCAAAATCCTGTTTTGGATGCAGGCGGCGAATATCAGTGGCGCAAAGAAGGTGAGGCTCACCTATTTGCCCCTCAAACAATTCACCTGCTGCAAAAGGCAGTACAGGAGGGCAACTACGATCTCTACAAGACCTACTCGGCCCAGATTAACGAGCATGGTAAGCAGTTTTTCCGGCTGCGGGATCTGCTGGAGTTCAAGGCGCGGGAACCAATTCCGCTGGCAGAGGTAGAGCCAGTTGAAGCGATTATGTCACGCTTCAAAACCGGAGCCATGAGCTATGGTTCGATCTCTAAAGAGGCCCATGAGTCATTGGCGATCGCCATGAACCGCATCGGCGGCAAGTCGAATACGGGTGAGGGCGGCGAAGATCCAGAGCGCTACACCTGGACAAACGAGCGCGGCGACTCTAAAAATAGCGCCATCAAGCAGGTAGCCTCCGGTCGCTTTGGCGTCACCAGTCTCTATCTGTCTCAGGCCCGCGAAATTCAGATCAAGATGGCTCAGGGGGCCAAGCCCGGTGAAGGCGGCCAGCTACCAGGGCGCAAGGTCTACCCCTGGATTGCTAAGGTGCGCCACTCTACCCCCGGAGTCGGCCTAATTTCGCCGCCGCCCCACCACGATATCTACTCCATCGAAGACCTAGCCGAGCTAATTCACGACCTGAAGAACGCCAACCGCAAAGCCCGCGTCAGCGTCAAGCTGGTTTCGGAAGTGGGCGTCGGCACGATCGCCGCCGGTGTGGCTAAGGCCCACGCCGACGTGGTGCTGATTTCCGGCTTCGACGGTGGTACAGGGGCGTCACCTCAAACTTCGATTAAGCACGCGGGCTTGCCCTGGGAGCTAGGACTGGCCGAAACCCATCAAACCCTGGTGCTCAATAATCTGCGCAGCCGCATCGCGGTTGAAACCGACGGCCAGATGAAAACCGGGCGCGACGTGGTGATGGCAACGCTGCTGGGGGCGGAAGAGTATGGCTTCTCTACCGCACCGCTGGTAACGCTGGGCTGCATTATGATGCGGGTTTGCCATAAGAATACCTGCCCGGTGGGTGTAGCTACTCAGGATCCAGAGCTGCGCAAGCACTTTATGGGCGATCCGGAGTACACGGTCAACTTTATGAAGTTCCTGGCTCAGGAAGTACGGGAACTGATGGCCCAGCTTGGCTTCCGCACGATCAACGAAATGGTGGGTCGCACCGACGTACTGGAGCCGAAGCAGGCGATCGATCATTGGAAAGCCAAAGGCATTGACCTCTCGAAGATTCTGCATCAGCCAGAGGTCGATGATAGTGTTGGCCGCTACTGCCAGATTCCTCAAGATCATGGCCTAGAGAAGTCTCTGGATATGACGAAGCTGCTGGATCTGTGTGAACCCGCGATCGCCCGGGGCGAGAAGGTCAAAGCCACGCTGCCGATTCGCAACGTTAACCGGGTAGTGGGTACCATCTTGGGCAACGAAATCACCCAGCGTCATTGGGAAGGGCTGCCGGAGGATACGGTGCATCTGCATTTTCAGGGCAGTGCCGGCCAGAGCTTCGGCGCGTTTGTGCCTAAGGGTGTCACCTTGGAGCTAGAAGGAGATGCCAACGACTATGTGGGTAAGGGACTTAGCGGCGGCAAGATCGTGCTCTATCCCTCTAAAGCTTCTACGTTTGTGCCAGAAGACAATATCATTGCGGGCAACGTCGCCTTCTACGGGGCGACGGGCGGTGAAGCATATCTCTACGGTATGGCCGGAGAACGCTTCTGCGTGCGCAACTCTGGCGTGAAAGCCGTCGTGGAGGCCATTGGCGATCACGGCTGCGAGTATATGACGGGGGGTAAGGTTGTCGTTTTGGGCCGCACCGGACGCAACTTTGCGGCGGGCATGAGCGGCGGTGTCGCCTATGTGCTGGATGAAGCGGGTGATTTTGCTAGCCGCTGCAATACCGAGATGGTGGATCTAGAGCGGCTGGAGGAACCAGAAGAAATCCGCGATCTGCGGGAAATGATTCAGAAACACGCTGACTATACGGGGAGCCAGAAAGCTGTCCATGTTCTCGCAGATTGGGAGGCAAGGGTAGCGCAGTTCGTCAAAGTGATGCCGCGTGACTATAAGCGAGTTTTGCAGCACATTCAAAAGGCGATCGCAGATGGCCTCAGCGGCGATGATGCCCTATCTGCCGCGTTTGAAGAAAACGCCCGCGATACCGCCCGCATTAGCGGTAGCTGATTGGTTATACGTCGTCTCCTCTACACACATCTAAATTAACGACTTGAGAACATGGGAAAACCTACAGGCTTCATGGAATATCTGCGGGAGGTGGCTGACGAAATCTCCCCGCTCGATCGCATTCGCAACTGGGATGAATTTCACCTAGAAATGCCGGAAGAACGGCTGCAAACCCAGGGCGCTCGCTGCATGGACTGCGGCACCCCCTTTTGCCATACCGGCACCGTGATCAGCGGCATGGCTAGTGGCTGCCCGATTAATAACCTGATTCCAGAATGGAACGATCTGGTTTACCGGGGACTATGGCAGGAAGCCCTCGATCGCCTGCACAAAACCAATAACTTTCCAGAGTTTACCGGGCGGGTATGCCCGGCTCCCTGCGAAGGCTCCTGCGTGCTGGGCATTACCAGCCCTCCCGTAACGATTAAAAATATTGAGTACTCGATCGCCGAAAAAGGCTGGCAGGAAGGCTGGATTACGCCCAATCCCCCGGCAAAGCGCACCGGCAAGAAGGTCGCCGTCATTGGTTCTGGCCCTGCCGGACTGGCCGCTGCCGCCCAGCTCAACAGCGCCGGGCACTGGGTCACGGTCTACGAGCGGGCCGATCGCCCTGGCGGACTGCTGACCTACGGCATCCCCAACATGAAGCTAGACAAAAAAGAGGTAGTGCAGCGTCGCCTAGACGTACTGGAAGCCGAAGGCGTCACCTTTGTCTGCAATACAGAAGTGGGCAAAGATCTATCTACCGAAACGCTAATGCAGGACTACGATGCCGTCGTTCTCTGCACCGGCGCCACCAAACCCCGTGACCTCACTGTGGAAGGCCGCGATCTCCAGGGCATTCACTTTGCTATGGACTTTCTGACCGCCAATACCAAGAGCGTGCTGTCCGGCAGTCCCGCAGATGACTATATTTCAGCCGCCAGCAAAGACGTGGTGATCATCGGCGGTGGGGATACGGGGACAGACTGCGTAGGTACTTCGGTGCGCCACGGCTGCAAGAGCGTTACCCAGCTTGAAATCATGCCCAAGCCACCCCAGGTACGGGCTAGCAGCAATCCCTGGCCGGAGTGGCCCAAAGTACACCGGATGGACTACGGCCAAGAAGAAGCGGCGGCGATGTTTGGTGACGATCCCCGCGTCTATACCACCACGACAACTAAGTTTGAGGGAGATGAGCAAGGTCATATTAAAGCGGTACACACGGTCGAGATTGAGTGGCAGCGGGACGAGAACGGTCGGTTCACGCCGCAGCCTGTCCCCGGTACTGAGAAAGTGCTGCCCGCTCAGCTTGTGCTGCTGGCAATCGGCTTTTTAGGGCCAGAGCAGCCACTATTAGATGCGCTAGGACTAGAGCGAGACAGACGCAGCAATGTCAAGGCAGAGGAAGGCCAGTACACGACAACGCTCCCCGGTGTGTTTGCGGCGGGCGACTGCCGGCGGGGACAGAGCCTGGTGGTTTGGGCCTTTAATGAAGGGCGCGGCGCGGCGCGAGAGTGCGATCGCTATTTGATGGGCCATACGGAGCTGCCGTAAGAGCGGTGTGATACGGAGACGCGGAGATTTGTAAGGGAAGATAGGTAGGGTGGGCAATGCCCACCCTACGATTTGGGTTGATGTGAGTCACAAGAATTATTAACACTAGCGTTTAGTGATTGTAGGTTGGGTTTCGCTAGGGCTAACCCAATCTACGAATTCAAGCTTGACGCTGCATTACAATTGAAATCTGGGTCTATTGCGGCAGGCGGACTCATGTATGGCTAATTTATGGGTTAAATCGGTTGAGACGCCGTTTCCGATTAATTTGGCTGCGCTCGGTGCGACAGCTCGGATGAGTGATGAGCAGTTCTATGGGTTTTGCCGAACGAATCCAAATTTGCGGATTGAACGGAATGCAGATGGAGCTGTTGTCGTTATGCCTCCGGCCTTTTCAGACACGGGAAACCGCAACGGTAGAATTTTAGGCCAGCTCTATGTCTGGTCTGAAGCGGATGGTACGGGGGAAGTGTTTGATTCTAGTTCGGGGTTTACCTTGCCGAATGGAGCCATGCGATCGCCCGATGCAGCCTGGATTTTACGCGATCGCTGGGATGCGTTAGCACCGGAACAGCAGGCTTCTTTTGCGCCGATTGTGCCGGATTTTGTGGTGGAGCTGCGATCGAGTAGCGATACGCTGGCTGGCTTGCAGGAGAAGATGGCAGAGTATGTGGCGAATGGCGTGCGGCTGGGATTGCTGATCGATCGCAAGCTGCGCCAGGTTCAGGTTTACCGGCCCGGTCGAGAACCGGAGATTTTAGAGAATCCGACGGTGGTGAGCTGTGGGCCTGAGCTGCCGTTGTTTGAGCTGAAGTTAGGGAGGGTTTGGTAGCGGGGAGAGGGAGACGTGGGGACGCAGGGAGAGGAGGAGATGGGGGAGACGGGTAGGGTGGCATTGCCCACGCTACGGTTTTGGCTGATGTGAGTCGAAAGAATTGTTAACACTAGCGTTGGAAGATTGCCGCCTAGAGAATTGACTGCTAATCTGAGGGGGTCTGCCGATCCTTGAAAACCGCATAACTTTGTTGACCCCCA
>JAAHIC010000411.1 GCA_010671965.1 Leptolyngbya sp. SIO4C5 | reverse complement strand
ACGCCTCAGTCAGACGCTGAAATCTGGAGTTTACAACCGCTATTTTTGTGGTCTAATCAAACCCAAACAATAGCAGTCAAGCGATTAGAAACAGCAGATATTACGCGGCAAGAACCGACTGAAGCCGCTGAGTCAGATCTCCTGCAGGCGACCTACAGTGGATCTGCTTTAGAACCGGGGGCTACTTATCAATGGCTATTTTACTTTCATGCTGAAGCGGAAGCCCCCATGTTTTGGCGAACTTTTCAAGTGCTGGGCGGAGAAGAACGCGATCGCATTAGTGCAGAATTAGATACGCTCACCGCCATTCTGAAAATTCAGGATGCCGATGCCGAAGCGATCGCTTTAGAGCGTACCCGTTATTTCCTAGCTGAAGATTTGCTAGCCGATGCGCTGCAGGAAATCTTTTCGGTCGAAAATCCGTCAGCAGTTCTGATCGAAACGCGAGAAGCCTTAGTCGCTGAAATTTGCCAGTCTCAAACCGCCGCTGCGGCTCAGGCTCCTGGAGATGCCAGCGAAAACTGATCGAATTTCACCGCGTCTGAGTCTGGTTCGCGGGTATCAAAATAGTAGCTAGTCACCGTCCCCTCAGCCGTGTCTAGAATGCTAAAGGCCGTGATGTCATTGCTGGCGATGTAGGGCAGAGGGGTACCATCCTCACGGGTCAGCGGGGCAACAGAGGGCAAAATCGGTTCTAGGCCATAGGGATCGCCCAGGGGTACATAATTATCTGCCTGAAAGTCTCCCAAGTCAGACTCTTGGCGTTGAGGCACCTCTCTCGGATTGTCCCCCCAGTGAGCGTTATAGGTATTGCCCACGTTGGCGCTTTCTAGAAAATGCGTTCCCTGAGGACTGACAAAGCGATTCCACACGTGATCGTGACCATAGAAAACGAGCTGTACCCCTGCCTGCTCCAGCAGCGGCAGCAGATCGCGGATGATATAGTCTTGGTCTTTGGGATACTCGTAGCGGATGGCTTTGAGGCTGCCGTCAGCAGCGGTGTCGTACACAGGCACCGGATCGGTAAAGGGCGGCACAATGTTGCCGCCTAAGCTGTGGGGCGGGTGGTGCAGCATGACCACTTTGTACTGCGCCTGCTGAAAAGCGGGGCTAGCTAGCTCTTGAGCCAGCCACTGATATTGGGGACTGCCCTGATTGATGCCCATAAAAATGTGCTGTCCGTGGCCCCATTGATTCGGCGTGGAAAGGTCAGCGGCGCTTTCGCGGTAGCGTCCGCGGGTTTTGGGGCCTAGGCTGGGCGATCGCCAAATATTGGTGACAAACAGGGTGACTAAGCGAACATTGCCAAAGGTAGTGGCATAGTAGCGGCTGGTCGTTTCAGCTTCTCCAGGAATAGGGCTTTGAGGCAGCGTAAAGAGGGCTTCATAGGTATCGGTGTTGAAGGAGTTGTTCTTCAGCCAGCGGGCCTTTACCTGAGGATCGGCAGCAGGATTAAACACCTGGGCGTGCTGATTGTAAAGCTGATTAGCAACTGACCAAGGCACCGGGTCATTAAACTGACTGTCCAAGCTGTCAAAGCTGGAGTAGCGGCCCATTACCTCATGGTTGCCCGCCGTGGGAAACAGGGGCGCGTGCTGAATAATTTCGCCGCCCTGATAAACCGTCGTGGTACCGTCTCGCTCTAGGGCATAGCTGGCTCGTCCCTGCAGGCTAGGAAAAAAAGCGTTGCCCCGCGCATCATCAAACCACTCCGAAGCGCGATCGGGTACGTTAACCAGATCGCCTGCGTGAAATACTGCATCCACCGGCCCCACTGTTTCGACCACCTTTTGCAGGTTGGCAGGCGTCATGGGCATGAGCTGATGGTCTGAGGTGAGCAAAATCTGCAGCGGCTGATCAGAGGGGGGCGTAGCCGCTAGGGAAAACAGGCGACTTTTATGAAGCTCTCCGCCGGCTTCGGCGCTCAAGACCTGATAGGGTACTCGATTTCCCGGATTTAGTCCTGGAATTTCCGCTTCATGCCGCCAGATAGAGCGGCCAACGGGCTGGTCAAGTTCGTCTGCGGCGGTATCAGCTAGCTGAGAGTCGGCATCTTCTCGCAGGCGCTCTAGCTGAGTGGTGTTGGCCGGGACGGTATTGGCCAAATCGTCGGTTGCTAAACCATCAAGCTCAGCAAAGGTGACGGACTGAGCCGGATCCCCATAGGCCACAATATGGTTCATGCCCTCAAACTCAGTGAACCAGACGACCCGCACTGAGGAGGCAGTTGGATATTGCAAAAACGGATCGCTCAGCAAGGGAGTACCTCCGGAAATAGGTCTTTGCCGCTGCAATAAATTTGAGATTCCCGAATCTAATGTAATAAACAAACCCGTGGCTAAGATCAGCAAAATGCCCGCCACAATTAAAGTTGTGTCTTCTCGCTTACTCATTGCCGCAGCCAGCCGCTAAAGTGTCTATTGCCTAAGCTACCCCTAAACCGGGCCCTCTAAAATTGACTTTAGGAAAACTCAGACCCATTCTTTTCTTGTATTTCTAACCCTTGCTTTGGCAAAACAGCGTCGCTGGCAGTCTCTATCCTTGTTTCTGCGCCCCATGCTATTGCTTTCCCTGGGGCTGCATGGCCTGCTGCTAGCGCTGCCTATGCCGGCTGAAAAAGCTGAGATTCCGGTTCCTGAACCCGATTCAGAAACCATCAGCGTGACCCGGCTGCCTGCGGCCAGTTCCCTTTCAGACTCCCCTGCGCCCCCTCCCCAGCCGGCGCCGCCACCGCCGCCTGCGGCCAAACCGGCCCCACCGCCGCCACCTGCTACCACTGCGCCAAAACTAACTGAGCCCCCGGTTCCCCCTCGAGTAGAACCTGAAGTCCCCGAAGTTACCCAAGAGACGACGGACAACACTGACGCCACCACTGACATATCCAACCCTGACGATAGCGCCGAAACGACCGCAGACTTGTCTCTAGAAGACAAGCTTCAGGACGCAGATTTCTACAACTACAGCGAGGCGGTGACAACAGATTCAGAAGCAGTCAATGTCCTGTCAATTTGGATAGAAGATCTCACCAGTCGGTATAGTACTATTCAACCCTGGCCCGATCGCCTCTCTGAACCGCTGATCTTTCCCTACGCGCTAGAAACTTGCCTGACCCCAGAACCTGTCCTGGCTTCAGTTGGCGTCGTGATCAAGCCGACGGGGGAACTGGCAGAGGAACCGACTCTGCTCAAAAGTACGGGCTATGACATTCTCAATCAAAAAGCTTTAGCAGAAGCCAAAGAGCGATCGTTTCCAACCGGCGACGCAGTCAAAGCCTATTCTCTAGAAGTCCAGGTGCAATACGACGCGGCAGCCTGCACCCCACCCGCCGAATAAGAGAGCAAACACGCTCTTGAGCGCTGGATGGCTCGATAGAATACAGGCATTCCCTTCGCTGTGAAGTCCCTATGGTGCGCGATCGCAAATTGCCTAAGCGTCAGGCGTCTTATCTCAAATGGGCCACGCTGATTGTAGCAACGCTGCTAGTCTTCGATATCGCCACCTTTTTCGGGGCTGAGGGGCTGTGGTTTCAAGAAGTTGACTATCTCTCTGTGTTTTGGCTGCGGCTGAGAACTCAGGTTAGTCTGGGACTCTTCTTTTTCCTCAGCAGCCTGGGCATATTGGGCGGCAACCTGTGGCTGACTCAGCGCTGGGCCTATGTCAAAGTTGAAGGCGATCGCCGCTCCCGTCAGGGAATTGGGCTGCGCTGGCTGCTGCTGATTACTTTTGGACTGGGCCTGCTGATGGCAGTGCAGCTTCTCTACCATGCTCAGGTTGTGACGAGCTACTGGCAGCCAAGCAACACGGTCTATAACCGCAGCCTGCCTGTCCCCCTGTGGATTAAACCGGAAGCAGTGCAGACTCTCGGAAATCAGCTAATAGCCGCACCTTGGCAGGCAATCCTGATCGCTCTGGTGGCGGTGGGCTTTGTGATTTTGCCGCAGGTTCTAAGCGCGATCGCCGCCGTTTTGATGAGCCTAGGGTTTGCTTTGGTCTTATCAGGCCAGTGGCTGAAGGTGCTGCCTGCCCTGCAGCCGACAGCCTTTGGACAAAGCGAGCCGCTGTTTGGCCGCGATATTGGCTTTTATATTTTTCGCCTGCCTGTAGCCGAGCTGCTGGAGTTTTGGCTGGCTGGCGTTTTGTTTTTTGCTTTAATTTCAGTCACGCTGATTTATCTGCTCTCCGGTGAAAGTCTTAGCCAAGGGCGATTTTATCGGTTTTTACCCGTCCAGCAGCGCCATCTCTATGGCCTAGCCGGGAGTCTCCTTTTAGCCACCAGCTTTGGGCACTGGCTCAGCCGCTATCAGCTCCTCTACTCAGATCAGGGCATCATTTACGGGGCTGGCTACACCGACGTTCACGTTAACCTGCCCGTCAACACCGGCCTGAGTCTCGTCGCCTTTTGTCTGGCCTGGGTGATGCTGTGGCGCACAGCGTTCTGGTCGGTGCGGGCCAATAGCTTAGTGAAGTGGCTGGGGGATTTAGGACACCGCTCTCAGGCAACCTTACCCAAGCTCTCCAAGCGTCCGCCTACGCTGCGGCTGCTGTTTTGGGGGCTGGGCTTCTACGGGCTGCTGGTGGTGCTGGGAGGCATGGTGGCACCAATGGTGGTGCAGCGCTTGGTGGTGCAGCCCAACGAGCTGGTGCGGGAGCGGCCTTACATTGAGCGATCGATCGCGCTAACCCGCTCAGCCTTTGACTTAGACACTATCCAGGTAGAGCCGTTTAATCCCGACTATGCTCTGACGCTAGCCGACCTGCAGCAAAATAGCCAGACCATCAATAATATTCGCGTTTGGGACACTCGCCCGCTGCTGGAAACCAACCGCCAACTGCAGCAGATTCGTCTCTACTACGAGTTTTTAGATGCCGATGTCGATCGCTATGCCCTGATTCAAGACGACGGCACCACCGATTTGCGTCAGGTGCTGATTTCGGA
>JAAHIC010000410.1 GCA_010671965.1 Leptolyngbya sp. SIO4C5 | reverse complement strand
GAGCCGTTGTCGGGTGTCGCGAGAGGTAGCCAAAGTGCCATCGAAACTGGCCACGCCGAAAAGAGGCTAGAACTATTACATGTAAACAATTTTGAGACTTGAAACTAAACTTGGTTAGTCTCGACCTCAAAATCTGCAAATACCTTCGCCTGCTCCAACACTAACTCAATCGCAAGTGCCTGCATGTCTGGCGGATAGCCATACTGCCGCAATAAACGCTTGACCATCACTTTCATTCGAGCGCGAACGCTATCTTTCAGATTCCAGTCAATCGTGGCGTTTTTACGGACCCTAGAAACTAGAATAATCGCCAGCTCTCTTAATTTGTCCTGCCCCATAACATCCCGCGCACTCTTGTTTTGAGCCAGGGCATCATAGAAAGCAAGTTCATAGAGTTCGAGGCCCAGCTCCTCGCCGCGCAGCTTAGCAGCTTGAACAGCCTTACCCATCTCCACCAACTCTTGCAGCACGTCGGTAACGCTGATGACCTGGTTCTTATAGCGGTTAAGAGCATCCTCCAGCATTTCTGCTAGCTTGCGACTCTGAACAACATTGGTGCGACGCTGGGCTTTGATTTCATCCCGGAGTAGACGCTGAAGCATTTCAACGGCAAGGTTCTTGTGCTCCATGCCTTCCACTTCTTCAAGGAATTCATCAGAGATAACGGAAACATCAGGGGTTTTGATGCCCGCCTCGTCGAAGATGTTGATGACGTTGTCTGACACCAGAGCCTGATCGACGACCTGGCGGATGGCGGTTTCAATTTCAAGATTACTGAGGTTGCCATCACTGGGTTCAAGCTTCCGCAGGCTGGACTGGATAGCCTGAAAGAAGGAAATTTGCTCGGCGCGGGCGATCGCGTCGGGATGGTGGGCGGTCAGCGCGTAAATTTTGGAGAGGGCCACAACCGCATTGAGGAAGCGGTCTTTACGCTGCGGGTCGGCGACGAAGTTGGTTGCCGCTTTGAGCAGATTGAGTTTTTCGCCAGTGCTGGCGGAAAAGTAGGGCTGATAGTTGAAGCCTGACATGATGCCCTCGACGACTTCCAGCTTGGTCAGCAGCAGCCCGACTGCAACCTGCTGATCGAGGGTCAAATCACCTTTACCGCCGCTCTGAGAATAGAAATTGAGGGCTTCCTTGAGTTCTTGAGCCACACCGAGATAATCGACAATCAAGCCGCCCTGTTTCTCGAAGTAGACACGGTTGATGCGAGCGATCGCCTGCATCAGGTTATGCCCTTTCATGGGCTTGTCGATGTACATGGTGTGGAGGCAGGGGGCATCGAAGCCGGTGAGCCACATATCGCAGACAATCACCAGCTCCAGCTCGTTATTAGGATCTTTAAGGCGCTGGGCCAGGGCTTGCCGCTCTTTCTTGGTGGTGTGATGCTTCACCAAGTTGCCGTCGTCAGAGGCGCTGGCGGTCATGACGACTTTGAGTTTGCCTGTGCTCTTGTCGTCGCTGTGCCAGTCCGGGCGGAGCTGGATAATTTCTTCGTAGAGGTCAGCAGCGACTCGGCGGCTAATGGTGACGATCATGCCCTTGCCGCGATTGGCGGTTTGGCGCTGCTCGAAGTGGGTAACGATATCGTGGGCGATGGTCTGGAGGCGTTGGGTGGAGCCGACGATCGCTTCTAGTTTGGTCTGGTTGGCTTTGGCCTGCTGGGTGGTGTTGAGGTCTTCAAAGCTGAGGTCGTCGTCTAGTTCATCCAGCAGTTCGCGGCCCTGCTCATCGAGATCAACCTGCACCAGGCGACTTTCGTAGTAGATGGGCACGGTAGCCCCGTCTTTTACCGCCTGAGCAATGTCGTAGATATCGATGTAGTTACCAAAGATTTCGGGGGTGTTTTTGTCGGTCTGTTCGATGGGAGTGCCGGTGAAGCCGACGAAGGTGGCATTGGGTAGGGCGTCGCGGATGTATTTGGCGAAGCCGTAGCGGGTCTGTCTGCCGATTTCGTTGCCGTCTTCGTCTTTGAGGGTGACTTGCTTGGCTTTGAAGCCGTACTGGCTGCGGTGGGCTTCGTCGGCCAGGACAACGATGTTGGCACGGGGACTAATCTGCGGATACAGGGTTTCCCCTTCGACCGGGGCAAACTTTTGCACGGTGGTAAAGACGATGCCGCCGGAGCTGACGTTGAGCAGGTCGCGCACTGCCGCGCGATCGTTGGCCTGTTGCGGTTCCTGGCGGAGCAGTTGACGGCAGCCAGCGAAGGTGTCGAAGAGTTGGTCGTCGAGGTCGTTACGATCGGTGAGCACCACCAGGGTGGGATTATCTAGCGAGAGTACGAGTTTGCCGCTGAGAAATATCATTGAGAGGGATTTACCGCTGCCTTGGGTATGCCACACTACGCCGCCGCGATGGTTGCCTTGGGTGGCCGCGATGACGTTTTCGACCGCGAGGTTAACGGCGTAGTATTGGTGATAAGCCGCAATCTTTTTGCTGGTCTTAATGGTGACGATGCCCGTTTCGGGGTCTTCGGTTTTCTCTTTTTCAAAGACGGTGAAGTGGCGCACCAGGTCAAGCAGGGTGCGCTTGTTGAGCATTTCTTGAGTGAGGATTTCTAGATCGTTGGTGTCGGGGCCGTTATCAATGTCTCCGTTGGGCAGTTTGCGTTTCCATTGGCTGAAGCGGGTGTAGTCGGCAGAGAGGGAACCGGCGCGAGCCGAGAGACCATCGGCGATGATCAGCAGGGCGTTGTAGGTGAAGAGGCTGGGAATTTCGCGTTTGTAGGTTTGGAGCTGGTTGTAGGCGGCGCGGAGGTCGGCTTTGGCATCGGCAGCGTTTTTGAGTTCGATAACGACTAGGGGCAGCCCGTTGATGAAGAGGATAATGTCGGGGCGGCGGTGGTGGTTGTCTTCGATGATGGTGAACTGATTGACGGCGAGGAATTCGTTGTTTTCGGGATTGTCCCAGTCGATCAGCCAGAGCTGTTCGCCTTTAGTTTCACCGTCCCGCTGGTATTCGACGGTGATGCCTTCGGTGAGGTAGCGGTGGCAGGTTTCGTTATTGGTGATTAAGTAGGGGCTGGCGATGTTTTGCAGTTCCCGCTGGGCCTGCTGGCGCTTTTCGAGGGGAATCTGGGGATTGATGCGGCTAATCGCGGCGGCGAGGCGGTCTTTGAGCAATACATCGCTGAAGCTCTGACGTTTTTCGACGTTGAGGTAGGTGCCGCTGCTGTCACTGACTCGGAAGCCGTTGCCCATGTCAGTGCCTTCGGGGGCAATGGCCGCGCCGTGGGTGTAGCGATAGCCCAGAGCATCCAGCAGTTGTAGGTCGTATTCTTCGATTTGGTCTTCGGTAGTGAATTTGCTCATGAGACCAAGATGGGGGGCGCTTTTTTTAGGGTGCCCAGCAGCTCGGCATTTCTACGGAAAAGTGATGAAGCTATGATGAATGGAAAGCTTTAAGAGCAGTACTTGTGGTGGCACGATGGCTCAGGCATTGAAAGCGGTCTATCGAAACGGCACCTTTGTTTTGCAAACGGCGGTGGAATTGCCCGAGGGAACAGAGGTGGAGTTATTGGTGCGGCCTGCTTCGATGGCGGCTCCCTCGATCGCGGATGCGGCTGCTAAGCGTCAGTTTTTAGCAGCACTGGTGCAACGAATGCAGCAAAATCCGATTCCTGTGAATGCCCCTCGATTGACGCGGGATAGCTTACATGAATGCTTTGGCTAGGCTTCCCAAGGGTTGATAATCTCCAGACCGCAACCCGCGAAGTCATCGACGTTACGAGTGGCGATCGCGGCTCTCTGGGCTCGACAAATGGCGGCGATTTGCGCATCAAACTGAGAAATGGGTTTCCCTTGGCTTCTGCGGTAAGCCGTAATTTCCGCGTAATACTCAGCGGATTCTTGATCGAAAGACAAAATTCGATGACCAAAAGTTTGGTCAAACAGTATTCCTGTCATCTCTTGAAGGCGCTTTTTTCTGGAACCCGCTGACAAGATTCTGATGCCGTACAAAATCTCAGCTTGCGTAACGGTGGTAATGAATAAATTATCCTCAGGCTGGGAATTACACCATGCCTCGACTGTTGATGAAGCGGCAGGTCTCATCAATTCAGAGATCACGTTTGTGTCCAGGATAATCATGGGTGGTTTAGAAGGTGGGCGGTTCGCGCATCGGTTCGCGCGGAATTTCCGGCAGGTCAACGCCCCCTACTTCAGCAAAAAGTTGTCGGATGGCAGTACCCAAACCTGATTCATTGGAGCCAGACTGATGGGGAGCCGATCCTTCAGAGGGTGCTTCAGGAGACAGCGCAATGGTGAGGATTGCGGTGATTTCCGCTTCGATGGTGCGTCCGTTGGCGCTGGCGCGTTGTTGCAGGCGCTCGGTGAGTGCGGGTTCGAGGTGGGTGAGGGTGATATCGGTCATGGCGTATCTCCTAAGGGCGCTACAGCAGACTGGGGCACAGTTACCACATTAATCAGCGTTTTCCTGAGCCTGAATTTTTTCGTAAAGGCTATCGACGGTTTCACCAGCAAAGAGTTGATCCTTTAACTGATCATAGTCTCCCCGAGGTCTGACCCATTGCTGCGTGGCAGCCTGCCAAACAACGACAAACTGATGGCGCGACAGCGTTGCCAAACCCACAGTTTCGCCGGATTCGTTGATGAACTCTACCTCGAAGGCTTCGTCGCCATAGCACTCGACAATTGTGCCTCTGTTGCCAATACGTCGGTCAACCTCTGGCAGATTCACTCGTAATTTGATGATGTCAAATAGTTTAGGTTGAGACATAGCTAAGGGGTGATTCGGAGTTTGCCGCTCATGAGTTGGGGGAGAAGCAAATTGCGGGTATTAGTCAAAGTTTCTATCTGCCCAAGATGAGAACTGATTTTCTCAGACCAAGGTTTATAGAACTTCTGAAAGGCTTCAACCACATCTCCTGTCGGGATTAAGCACTCAAATCAAAGAGTTTGAGTGCTTAATCCCAGA
>JAAHIC010000041.1 GCA_010671965.1 Leptolyngbya sp. SIO4C5 | reverse complement strand
TGTTGGCACAGTGGCTCATGTGCCCTATCAGGTATCGCTAGCGGGCGGGTTGTGGCAGGATGCGGGCGGCTGGCTGTGGTATCCGGCTAACGGCGCTAGCATTGGCGCGGCTGCTAGTGGGGCCGCAGATTGAATACGTACGGATTCGACTTTTAGCTTCGATGCAAGAATTGTTGAAGCTGCGCCGCTAACTGCTCGCTATGTTTGAGTTCGCGCCCTGGACAGTTTCGCTGCTAGGAGCTGCCTGCTTAGCCCTAGTTCATCTCTACGGCGTCAATCTGCGGTTTTTAAGTCACTTGCCCCGAAGCTGGTGGCTTTCGTTCGCTAGCGGTGTCTCTGTGGCCTACGTCTTCATTCATCTGCTGCCCGATCTCAATCAGCATCAGTCTGTCCTAGACGAAGCTATCCCGCTAGCTTTCATTGAAAGTCACGTCTATATTATGGCGCTGTTAGGGCTGGCGGTTTTCTATGGTTTAGAGCGGTTAGTCAAACGGTCTCAGCAGCGATCGCCCCAGAAAACGGATGAAACCGCCAGTCTTCGAGTTTACTGGCTACACATCGCCGTCTTTGCTACTTATAACGCTCTCATTGGCTATTTGCTCTTGCACCGAGAAGATGAAAGTCTGCGGGGACTGCTGTTCTTTTTAGTGGCAATGGCGCTGCATTTTTTGGTAAACGATGTGGGCCTGCAGCAGGATCACAAGCGCACCTATCATCGCTCAGGCCGCTGGATCTTGGCGTCAACTGTGTTGACCGGCTGGATTATTGGCAATACCGCTGAAATCTCGGAAGCGGCGATCGCTGCGCTGTTTGCTTTTCTAGCCGGCGGTATTATTCTCAACGTGCTTAAAGAAGAACTTCCCGAAGAACGAGAGAGCCAGTTTTGGGCTTTTGCTACGGGAACTAGCGCTTATGCGGCCCTGCTGCTGGCGCTTTGAAGCGCTTACAGGCCAGGGAACTGTCATCGGCTCGTTGTAGCCTGTCGCACCTCTGCCAGCAAATATAAAGCTTGTGACCGTGCTGGCCTAGATTGACATGAGTGCAATATCTGTATCATTCTATACCTCTAGAGTTAGAGGATCCGCGAAAATGACGGGAAATAAAACTATCTCAGGGAAGATGGGAATTCTACAGGCGGTGTCGTAAGTTGCTAGTACCCGTAGTTTAGAAAACGGCTGTCTTCACGAATCGTTTAAAAACCGAGCGTAAAGCGATGAAACTTTTACAAAAAGTAAACCGTCTTGCACTACTGATTCTACTTTAGTAGAAGTTACTGATTTCTGGCTGGGCTATCTGGGTGCAATTAATCCCGAAAACTTATCTTTCCTGCCCGAACATAGGGTTTTACTACAAGCTGCTCTGAGAAAAATTCCTGATGACTTTAAACACAGAAACCAATAGCTCTATTCTTCCCACTAATAAAGTTCAGGCGCTCTATGCAGATCTCCGTAAAGCATCGCTGACCTCAATGGCCCGCGAGATCAAGCAACGGAGCCTCAAGCAGCGGCAAGACATCATTGCCAGGGAACGTGTCCGCATCTTGGACATTGAAATCGATAATATGGCTGCTTCTGATTTTCTGCAGCAGCTCAATCAGGGCGTTGTCTTTACGCCCAATGTCGATCACGTCATGAAGCTGCGGCAAGACGCGGAATTTGTGCGGGCTTATAAGCAAGCAGACTACAAAATCTGTGACAGCCAAATTTTACTCTATGCTTCCAAGTTTTTAGGAACGCCCATTAAGGCAAAGATTTCCGGCTCCGATTTATTGCCGATGTTTTGCCATCATCACCGCCACAATGAGCAGATCAAAATATTTATGCTGGGCGGGGCTGAAGGGGTAGCCGAACGGGCCCGAAAAAACATTAACGCCCGGAGTGGCCGCGAAATAATCGTGCAGGCCCATTCTCCCTCTTACGGCTTTGAGCAAGACGAGGCCGAATGTCAAAATATTATAGACATGATTCAGTCCTCTGGTGCTAACGTGCTGGTGGTAGGGGTAGGGGCACCCAAGCAGGAAAAATGGATCGCCAAGTATCGGCATCAGTTGCCTAGCATTGACATTTTCTTAGCCGTTGGAGCCGCGATTGACTTCGAGGCGGGCAACAAGCCTAGAGCGCCCCGATATGTGAGTGAATTGGGGTTTGAGTGGCTCTATCGGCTGATGTCAGAACCACGGCGGCTCTGGAAACGCTATCTGCTGCGCGATATGCCTTTCCTCTGGATGATTTTGCAGGCTAGACTCAAGCGCGAACAACGGGCTTCTTAACCTAAAGTTGAGCAGCGTCTACTGCCAGTGGTTGAGTCCACTGCGCCAGTTATGAGCGAGGCTGATCCACTGTTCGCGGCGGCGTTCAAAGTCGGCGGCGACCCAAATCAATCCGATTCCGGCCACAATGCCGAGCATCCACTTAACCAGAGGATACTCGGCATTGAGGAGAATCAGCTGATTGAGCACATTGAGTACAAAAATGATTGTGCCAACGTAGAGAAAGGCCCGAACTCGCAGGCCCAAACCCACTAGCAGAGACACTAGGCTGACTACGGCAACCGGCAGCCCTGTCCAAGGTTCAAATAGCAAACAGTAGAGCAAAATGGTGCCTAGCCCTAGCACCCGCAGCCAGTGCCGCTGGGACTTATGGGCCGGTAGCTGCCAGAGTGGATCTACCTGCGCTATATAGAGCAGCGAGCCGCCCCACAGCAAGACATAGTAGATGCCCTGACTGACAATATTTTCAATCAGCCAGCGGGCGATCGCCCAGTCGATTAGCACCAGGCTCAGATAGCTCAGCCGGATTTGCTGCTGCCGCCAGCTCAGCCAGCCATAGAATCCAGCCGCCAGCCAGAAGTTAACTAAATGTAGCCAAACTGCTCCCACAGCAGTCACCAAAATCGGCAAAGTGCGGCCTGCCTGCTGCCAGGGGCGCAGCGGCCAGCCCCAGCGCGACCAGGGAAGCTGATAGAGTCCGACGGCAAGGATAACTGCGATCGCGCCGCTCCATCGATCTAGAGGAGACAGGGCCGGAAACAACAGGCGTATGTAGACAATCAGCCCCAACCCTTGTGCCAGCCCTCCATAGAGCCAGGTTTCGGACTGGGCGGCGCGGCTCTGCCACAGCGGATAAAGAGTCACGGCGATCGCCAGGACTAAGGCCAAAGGCGTCAGCGTTAAGTTGGAGAGGATGACGCTGGGCAGCGTTAGAAACAGCAGCAGTGTCGCCACGGCCCAGTGTAGGTGAGCCGCCGCTGTCAGCGCTAATTGCGGGTAGCGCAGTCGCTGCTGAATCCACCGCCCTGCTAGCCGGTAAACGCCCATAATCAGCGCAGCTACGCCCGCCAAAATGACCAAACCGTCTCCCGGATCGCCGCCCGTCGCCTGACTGAGCTGATACAGCACTAGCTCATACCAGGCTAAGGATCCGCCCGCCAGCGCCAGCCATCCCAGCCAGCGGCTTTGCCAGCGACGCCCGACCTCCAGCACAATTAGGGCAGCGCCCAGGGTGATCCCTCCCGTTGTGGCCGTAAAATCAGTACTGCGCAGCGCGATCGCCAGTCCGCCGTAGACCAAAGGTAAGACCTGCAAACTGGTCAAGGTCAGCCGCTGACGCCCCCGCAGCCAAGTGGCGATCGCCAGGCTCACCAGCCCCAACCCAACTGTGGCTGTTGCCAGCGCTAGCAGATCGCTGCCGCCTAAAGCTTCAGCCATAAGCAGCTCTATCCCCCAGCCAGTCAGATAGACGCCAGAATTTTGGGGCGATCGCCACTGCCGCCAAAGCGGTGCCCCGGTCAAAATCGCCATTGCCATTAGGTAGTTGGGCTGGAGCGATCGCCCATCGGCATATAACAGAGCCACTTCAGCCGTCAGGCACAGCAGCAAGCTCAGACAGAGAACATAGCCCCAAATATCGACGGCTCTGGCATACAGATAGGCTCTGGGGGGGCTAGTCCATGCTTCAGCGTCAGCAGGCCCAAATCGGCGCTGCAGCAGGCGCTC
This sequence comes from Leptolyngbya sp. SIO4C5, assembly GCA_010671965.1. Classification (GTDB taxonomy): domain Bacteria; phylum Cyanobacteriota; class Cyanobacteriia; order Phormidesmidales; family Phormidesmidaceae; genus Sphaerothrix; species Sphaerothrix gracilis. Next base: position 9,886 of record JAAHIC010000041.1, on the reverse strand, counting down.
CGTTAGCCATAAGGCCCAAACCGCGATCGCCCCAATGGGATACCACTGCACGCCGGTCAGTCTAGGCATACCAGGCAGGACATCCTGAATTAGGCAGACGGCCCCACCCAAGCCAAACAAGACAGTCACCAGCGCTACGGACAGTTTGGCCCAGCCGCGACTGAGAAAACCGCTTAGCGCCGTTGCCAGACCTAACCCGATGAGCCGCGTCCAGGGCAAAAACAGCGTCAAGGGGACAGTCAAGCCAGTGGCTAACAAACTTAGCTCGCGGCTATAGCGTCGCTGGGGCGTCCGGTGAGTCAGCAGCGTCAGGCCCACGGGCAAGGCCAGTCCCGCAAGGCTCCAGTCAAAGCCAAGCAGCTTATTTTCTAAAGCTGTGAGTAAGTTGAAATAGCTGAGTCCGGCTAGGCCGCAGCCAAAATACCAGGCGCTCTCTCGCCAGGGGCGGTGGCTATCTCCCCAGCTCAGCCCCCACTCTAAGCCGGTAGCCCCCAGACAGATCACCAGCCAGTGTCCGGGGGGCAAGTTGGGCCAGCGGTCAGCAATGGCAACGGCTACCGCCAATAGGCTGGCAGCATGGGTGGCATTGATCAGCAGCGAGGAGGCAGGCGATCGCCGCCAAGTGACAACCAGCAGCGTCAGGGCAGCCGCAATCAGGGTCAGCGCCAGCACGGTTAGATCTAAGCTACTGACGGCGATCAAAATGAGTCCGAGTCCTAAAGCCAGTCTTTCCGCCAGCTGAGCTAGTCGTGGCTGGGAGCGCCGATACAGCCAGTCGGCCAGCCCGATGAGCAGGATGACCGGCGGCCAATAGGCAACCCCCAGCAGCACTTCTGGATTAGACTCCGTTCCTGTCCAGCCTGTAGTCAGGGTTATGGCGGCTTGCTGCCAGCCTAGCGGCAGGCTGCGCCAGCTCAGCCAGATTACCTGCAGGGTGATTAACAAAGCGGCTAGCAAATGCCGCGATCGCCAGGTTTTGACGAGCTGCAGGCCGCGCAGCCCCAATCCCAAGAGGCTGACCAGCACTGCTTGCCCAGGTACGCTAAACACCGCCAGCAGCCAGCCCAGCCAGAGCAGGCTACGCCCGCTCCACAGCCACAGACCGCTTAAGGTAAGCTGCTCGGTAGCGGTGATCATCAGCCAAACAAGCAGGGCGCCGCAGGTGCCGACGGCCAGCCCTAAGTCAGCAATATCAATCTCAGGAGTCGTAAAGCCTCGCAGCAGCAGGGCTGACAGGCTGTAGATGACTAGCAGCGAGGCGGTAGTGGCTGGATTGAAAGAGGCCGCTTCTGACTCTGGATGCCGCAGCGGCCTCAGAAAGGCGATCGCCGTCGCAACCGTACCACCATAGAGAGCCGTCAGCGGCAACCCCAGACTGTTCCAGCCCAGTTGCAAGTAGGCCAGCCCTAAAAAGACCAGCGCCCAGACCAGTCGCCTCGACTGCCGATGGGCTGCAGACTGGGGTAGCTGGGGATAGCGCCACACCGTACAGCCTGTTAGCAATGCCATCGCCAGCAGGCTGACCAGCAAACCCGTGGGCGATCGCCCAACCTGCAGCCCGTCGATGGCCCACAGATTGATGGGAACTAGCAGCAGCGCCACGATGCGCAGCGTTTTAGCTGTGAGCTGGAGTCGCGGACGGGCAGCCGCCCAGCGTCCACCTAGCCAGAAAATTAGGGTATAGGCCAAGAGCACTAAATATTGACCCACTACGCTGAAGCGACTCCACTGGGTCGCGGCCAACACTGCCGATGACAGCACCACCAGCAGCACGCCTAGACACAGCAGCCAGACGACGCTTAGCTCAGCCATCAGCCGCTCTAGGAGCTGATTGACAGGCTGGGTTAGCCGGGTTGTCCAGGCAGGTTTGGGGGGGCGGGCGATCGCCTGCGCCGTCGCGGCGGCGGTAGGTGAGACGGGATTGGCAGCAGCGGCTGGCGGCTTAGCCTGTTCAGGCAGGTCAACCGGGCAGCTTAGCGATGTTTGTGCCAAATAGCTCACCTGCTCATCAGACAACAGCTCTAGCTGTAGCCAAGCCTCTAGGCCCGCTAACAGGGCCGGATGATCGGTAGAAACTTCAATCCGGATAAACTGCTTAGACGACATCAGTAAAAACCGCAGGGGGACGCCTCATGATGATATCTCCCGGCTTCTGTAACTCATGCTGTTGTGACACGCTTGTAACTGTTCCGCGGCTCTACGAAAACGTCGGCGCTGGAATAAATAAATTTATTTGGTTAGAAGCGATCGCGGCTACCCATTGCCTGGTATAACATTGGGCAAATATCTCAGGTATTTTCAGGCAGGCTTTAAATGAGCGAGACACGCATGACGGCAGATTCCAAAATTTATTTCGCCCTGCACCTGAGCGACGACACCCTGAATGAAGGTGAACGCAATCAGCAGCTCCGCGAAATACTGGAGAAGATCCGTCTGATTAAAGGCATCGACGCTCGCCGCCCCGTGATTGATGCCGCCGCAAATGGTCATCGCGGTGACATCGAGATTGCTGAGCTAGAAGTCGATCGCCTCCGTCCCCTTTTGCAGCTGCTGAGTAAGCGTTTAGAAAAGATGCCGGTTGAAATGCGCATCGATCTGTGGGCTGGCTCAACCCATTTGCAAACTCAGACGCGAGAGGCGGCAGAGGTTTCAGCCCTGCTGCCTCTTGCCCGGCGGCTTTTGCCTAAGCATTTGGTTTACGCGGGTAAGGCAGAAGCCTATGCAGCCGGGGATGGCTATACGCCTGTGGAGGAGGCCAATCTGGAACTGCTGCGCCATCAGCTCAATCTCAAGCCTGAAGAGGCCCAAACAATTCAGGCCCAGGCTTTAGGCCCCTACAAGACTCTGCAGCAAAAGCAAGCGCGCTACGAACAGATCTTAGCTGAGGAAATTCAGCGGCAATATCCCTTCAGCCCGGAGACGGAAGCCGAGCTAGAGCGCCTGCAGGAAAGTTTGGGATTGGCCTACTCAGACATTGCCGATATTCGTGAAAAGCATCTCTCCAAAGTGCGAACCGATCAAAGGCAGATTCGTCAGCTCACGGCAGAAAATGCTCAGATGCAAGGAGAAATCACGCGGCTGCAGAATGAAAATACGCGGCTACAAACCACGCTGCTACAGCCACAGCCAGTTCCTGAAGAAGACAGGCGGCCCGTGCGCGATCGCTATCGCCAGGAGTTCCAGCAGATTATTCAGCATACGCTCTATCCCAATGATTTTGATCGAGGTCGGCTAGAGCAGGCTCGCCGTATTTGGCAGCTTTCGACTGCTGAGGTTGAGGCGATTGAAGAGGCGGTCACTGACGAGCTGTATGGTTCCATCCGCTCTAGCAAGGACGTAGACTATCGCCGCCTGCGACAGTTGCTGTGGTCGCAGCAGTGGCAAGAGGCCGATCGAGAAACCGAGCGGGTGATGCTGCGGGCAGGCAGTCAGGACATGCGACCGCTCAGCAGCTCGTTGATCAACAGCTTCCCCTGCCTCGATCTGATGACCGTTGACGGCCTTTGGCAGCGCTACAGCAACAGTCGATATGGTTTTCAAGTCCAGCGCCAAATTTATACCAATCAGCCTAGCAGCCAAGATTTTCTGCGCGTTGTTGGCTGGCAGGATAACTGGGGCTGGGGCGGCGTCCTCAAGATTACCAAAGCCTACAGCGAGCTACAGTTTACTGACGCGGCTCCGCGCGGTCATCTGCCGACCTGGCGCTGGGCCTGCACGACACTGGAGAGTGTCTATAGTATTGGCTCGGCTGAAATAGATGCCTTTTTTGATCGGTTAGCTCAGTGTCTGCCGTCGTAGTTTCTTCATCGCAGTTTCCTACATGCAAACTACCCAATGCAAACCATCCTTCCGGCTCTAGACTATCAAGACCTTGACCATCTGCTGGCGGCTCAGGAATGGCAAGATGCCGATCGCGCTACGGCAGATCTGCTGCGCCAGGCAATCGGTCAGGCTGAGCCGATTGGGCTGGGGGTGGAGGCGATCGCCTATTTGCCCTGTGCTGACCTGCTTCAGATTGATCAGCTTTGGCTACGGCACAGTGCCCGCCGATTTGGCTTTTCGGTGCAGCAAGAAATTTATACCTCGCTGGCTCACGATGCAGTGCAATTTAGCCACGCGGTTGGCTGGACGCCTTGGGCCGCTAAGCTTTTTGCCTTCTTCCGCTTCTACAGTCGGCTCAATTTCACCTTAGAAGCCCCTATCGGCCAGTTTCCGGCTCTGTGGTTTTGGCAGCTTTCCCTCGAAAACTCTCTGCTGGCCGGCGGCTTTGGCAGCGGGCGCGGGGCGGGCTTTGTAGATGCCGATAAGCTAGATGCTTTAATGCTCAGACTAGAGCGCTGCAGCCTACAGTAGAGAACTATCTGTGCAACGGATTACGATTACGGCGGCTCAGCTACAAGCAGAGTCGATTCAGCTCACCCCGGAGCAGCAGCACTACCTGCGGCGAGTCCTGCGGCTACAAGCGGGCGATCGCTTTCTGGCTCTAGACGGGCAGGGACAGCAGTGGCTAGCGGCCCTTACCGATGAGGCGGCGATCGCCCAAATTTTGGCAACCGCGACCCCTAGTCTGGCCGCCCTGCCGGAGGTGATTTTGGCGGCAGCTTTACCTAAGGGCAGCGGCTTTGACGAGGTGGTGCGGCAGGCCACTGAGCTGGGTGTCACCGAGATTTGGCCCATCATTAGCGATCGCACTCTGTTGCGCCCCAGCCCCCAAAAGCTTGATCGCTGGCGGCGGATTGCCGCAGAAGCCGCAGAGCAGTCGGAGCGGCTGACTGTACCCCGGATTGCAGCCCCGCTGTCTTTTGTCCAGCTCTTGCAGCTCACTGATTTGAATAAAACTTGCTATCTCTGCAGTGCCCGCCAGTCCCAGTCCCATTTGCTGAGTTGTCTGCTAGAGCAGGTTCCCAATGCCCTGTTGTTGGCGACTGGCCCGGAGGGCGGCTGGACAGCAGCAGAGATTGATGCAGCGATCGCCGCAGGCTATCAGGCGGTATCCCTAGGCCCCTCTATCTTGCGGGCCGTCACGGCTCCACTGGCGGCTCTGGCGCTGGTCAATGCCGCCCGTAGTTTACAAGCTGGTCCGGTAAAGTAAATAGCTGCCTTTGGCGCAGCCTTTGTTCATTCATGTGAACGCTAAGGCGGCTGAAACTAAGCCTGAACGGGCAGCTTTTGTTGCATATTATTGAGCCAACGCCTACCTGCTGGTCCCTGTGGTAGGCTATGTGGCGCTACCGGGTACAGCCTCTGCTTTGGTTCTGAAACATGTCCAAAACCGCAAAGTCGGCAGCGTCTTTGCCGGGATATCTCAGTCGGATCTGACCCTGGAGGAACGGCTGAAAAAAGAAGCGGAATCTAACGTCCGGTAGCGAGGTCCAGACACTGACGCCTCTGCTCTATCTGTTGACTCAGGATGCGATTAGAGAACCGTGCGACTACATATTGATACCCGCCAGTGGCAATCCAGCAATCACCTAGATTTTTGCCGCGTGACCCTGCCGATTCGTTTTAAGTCCGCGATCGCTGCTCGCTGGATTAAACGCTCAACCCGTAGCCCTCAAATCAAGGCCACAGGTGCGCTCAGCCGGATTCTGCGCCAATGAAACCTTCTGGCCAGGGATAATTCCATCAAGAAAGAGATAGTGGATGCCAGCCCGACTCGATAGAGTAGTACTTGAGTCCTGCTGAGCGGTGCCATGTCCATTATCTCTGTAGATCATTTGAGTAAGCGCTATCCGGTTGCTATCAAGCAGCCAGGGCTGAAGGGAACCCTGCGCCATTTCTTTCGCCGGACCTATCGCTATGTGGAGGCCGTGCAGGCAGTTTCCTTTGAGATTCAGCCGGGGGAAATTGTTGGCTTTTTGGGGCCGAACGGCGCTGGCAAAACCACGACGCTGAAAATGCTCACCGGACTGATTCACCCGTCTGACGGTCAGGTGCAGGTAGCTGGCTACACCCCTTTTCAGCGCCACGCCGATTTTCTGCATCAGATTACGCTGGTGATGGGGCAAAAGCAGCAGCTTTTGTGGGATTTGCCAGCGATGGATTCGCTGCGGATTAACGGGGCGATCTACGGCATTACCGACAAAGAGTTTCGCTATCGGGTGAGTGAACTGGCTGAGATGCTGGCGCTGGGGGATAAACTCAGTCAGCCGGTGCGAAAGCTCTCCCTGGGTGAGCGGATGAAAGCTGAAATGCTGGCGGCGCTGCTCCATCGACCGCAAATTTTGTTTTTAGATGAACCCACTTTGGGCTTAGACGTGAACGCTCAGGTGGCGGTGCGCAGCTTTTTGCAGGAATACAATTGCCGCTATGGGGCTACCGTGCTGCTGACCAGTCACTATATGGCCGATATCACGGCGCTTTGCCAGCGGGTACTGCTGATCTATCAGGGGCGGCTGATCTATGACGGCGGCTTAGACCAGCTATTAGAGCAGTTTGCGCCTTACCGGGAGGTGAAAGTAGAGCTGGACTGTCAGATCAGCGCCCAGGATCTGCAGGGCTACGGAGAGGTAGAAACCTTAGAGGGCTGCGTGGCCAGCCTGATTGTGCGGCGCGAGGCCCTGACTCAGACCGTGGCGCGGCTGCTAGCAGAACTGGAGATTAAAGATCTAACCGTCACCGATCCGCCAGTTGAAGAAGTGATTGGCCGGGTATTTCAAGCGGGAGCAATTTCATGAACCAAGATTCCCAACTACCTCTGCGGCCTCGGCGTTCTGGCCGCTCCTCGTTCTCAAATCTGTTTCACCTGATTAAAACTCTCCTGACGGTCTACTATGCCTACATGGTGGAGTACCGAGCGGAACTGCTGTTCTGGGTGCTATCGGGTACTTTTCCGCTGATCTTGATGGGAATTTGGGCTGAGGCTGCTCGCAGCGGCCAGTTCGGCCTAGAGCCGGTTGAGTTTGTCCGCTATTTTTTGGCGGTGTTTCTGGTGCGCCAGTTCACGGTGGTGTGGGTGGTGTGGGAGTTTGAGCGAGAGGTGCTGGAAGGCAAACTTTCCCCTAATTTGCTACAGCCTATCGATCCGGTGTGGCGGCACTTTTTTAGCCACTTAGCTGAACGTTTTGCTCGTTTGCCACTGGCGGCGATTTTAATTGCCTTTTTCTTTTTGCTCTATCCTGAAGCACTTTGGCTTCCCAGTCTCAGAGCGGCTGTCGTCGGACTGATAGCGATCGCCCTGTCTTTTTGCCTGAGATTTTTGATGCAGTATACCTCGGCCATGCTGGCATTTTGGACAGAGCGGGCCAGCGCCATTGAGCAGTTTTGGTTTTTGCTGTATCTATTTCTCTCAGGCATGTTAGCGCCTTTGGAAATGTTTCCGGCAGCGGTGCGAGCGGTGGTGCTGTGGACGCCCTTTCCCTATCTGATTTACTTTCCGGCCAGCATTTTAGTGGAAATGCCTGTTAACTACGCGCAGGGATTTCTGACGATCTTGATTTGGGGGCTAATCTTTTTCGGCCTCAACCGCTGGCTCTGGCGACGGGGGCTGAAGCAGTATTCCGGCATGGGAGCCTAAAGCGGCGCAGATACATCTCAGGTCTGAGCCGAAAACCCTGACGGCGGTTTACACTCAGATTTAATCTGACGCAAGCCTATGGAAACTACTCTCTTCGACCGGATTTTTCGCGACAGCAGCGGCGATATTGTCATTGCCCAGCCGCCCAACCCACCTATTCTGACTTGGCTAGCGGCTACCCTGCTAAACCTGCTGCCGACAAGCGGCAATGTGCAAGCAGGCTTAGAGGCGATCGCCTTTGGTGCGCTCTTTACTTGGGCCTGGATGGAGCTGTTTCAGGGGGTTAACTATTTCCGGCGATCGCTGGGACTGCTTGTGCTGCTAGGGGCGATCGCCTCTAAGCTGCAGTGGTAGGCATGGCCGTCGCTATGCCAAAAAGCGAGACACCACGGCGCTGTATTCTTGGTAAGGCTTCACGCCGACTAAGGTTTCCTGCAGTTCGCCCTCTTTGAAAAACATGACCGCTGGCATTCCTTTCAGCCCAAACCGCTGGGGAATCTGCTGGTTGGCGTCGAAGTCTATTTTCATGACCTTGACGCGATCGCCATAGGCGACAGCTAGCTGATCGATTAGCGGTGTCACCAGCTTGCACGAACCACACCAAGCTGCCATGCAGTCTACCACCAGCACCGATTCTGCGGCGAGGAGTGAGTCTAGCTCTGCCTCGTCTTTGATCATGGGGGCGGCCCCGGTGGGCTGGCCTAGCTGAAACAGCTCGCTGGCAACTTCGGCAAAAGGCAGGCTGCCGTTTAGGGTTGTGAGCTGCGATCGCTGTTGATAATACTCCAGCACAGGGGCGATCGCTTCTTGCTGGTGAGATAAACGCTGCCGAATGGCGGAAACTGGCTCGGCCTGCTTGTTCTCATTCCACAGGCGATTGACCAAAAGCCCCGTCATGGCCCGCAGATAAACAACCGTAGCTGCCGGCAGTCCTGCCTGAGCCAAAAACTCATCTAGCGCCTGAGCCTGATCTAAAGAACAGGGAAACCCTTCCAGCACCCAGCCCTGTAACATGGCATCGGGCTGCTCTAGTCGCCGCCGGATCAGCTTCGTCATCAGAGCCTCAGGAACCGGCTTGCCTGCTTCGGTGTATGAGCGAACTTCAGCGCTAAGCGGCGACTGAGCGGCGATCGCCGCTTGCAACAGCTGGCCCATCGAAATGTAGGGAAGCTGCCAGCGCTCAGCCAGCGCGATCGCCTGAGCTTCTACGCCTATCCCTGGAAGTCCTAACAGAATAAACTGCTTAGATTTCATTGACTGTACCCTTATCAGCGCTCTTTTGCGTTAAGTAGAGCCTCTTTGGAGAGACAGGACATCCCGCTCTCAGCAGAAAAATAGCTTGCTCCTATAGTGGAGCAGTAGGTTGCATCTGCTCGCGATGCCGCTGATTTTTTGTGAATTCTTTTGGATTTGGCGCTGCTGAATCAAGGGATGAACCGGGTGTTTTCCGGTCGTGAGCGAGACGCTCACGCTCCCTTGCCTATCGTTCAGATCGGTTAGTGCGAGCATCTTGCTCGCGTTTTAATTTACTGAGGAACTTGCTGTCAAAACTCGTCTGGGTGGACGCTTTAGCTCTAGAGCCTGACTGTCATTTTCTCAAAGGAAATTGAATTTGTAGGCGATCGCAGTTATCTGTCGGTAGTCAGCTTTCGTAGAGACAACGGCTCTGGCGACGTTTAACAAATTTCCAGCCGATGAAAATGCCGCCTAAGCTAAATAAAGCCACCGCTAAGTTTGGCTCTGGAACAGAAGCGTACTTGAATTCTTCGCCCGCTAGGGCAGGCGTGAGGGATGGGGCTTTGCGGAACTTTGTCGCTTGCTCAAAAGAGTAAGCGAATCCCAGCAGGCTAGACTCGCTGTAGGGACGGCCTGTAAAGGATAAGGTAAACGGTAAACCTTGCGAGCTGAAGCCCCCTGGCACGGTAATATCGGGCAGTCCGGTAGAGCTGGCAAACAAGACCTGTCGCGCTGGTGGATTGCCTGGTGGATCTATAAAGGTTGGATCCTCAACGCCGCTGACTGGACGTGCAAAGGTATCAATTGTGGGAAAGAGGAATGAGTCTAGATTGAGGGAGTCGAGCGTGTCAAGTAAAGTATTTCTTAAAAAGGGGGCTATCACTTCAGCCACTTCGAGATAATCCGCTTCTTCAGAGGCTCCTTCGGCGGCCGCAAATTCTAGCGTCCCGATAATTCTAGACGGTGTTTCAGAATCAGCGATCGCCGGAGATTCTAAAACCGCAATCATCCAGCTCTTAGCGGTCAGCCCTGCCGGGCAGGGCTTGTTAGGCCATGCGTGCAGCGTCCCGCCCTGGGCCGCTAGGGCTTCCACCAGGCGCTTACTCCGGGCCTGTAGCTGCCACGGTTGGCGGC
>JAAHIC010000409.1 GCA_010671965.1 Leptolyngbya sp. SIO4C5 | reverse complement strand
CTGAGCTAGATCAGACGATTCAGCAGCGGGTCGAACTCTACGGCTTGCTAGGCGATCCAGAAAGCTTAGACACCCTCCTGCTGGATACTAACCGCCTGGTCAAGGACAGCAACAGCAACCTGAACAGCATCATTGAGGACAATCTGAGGGCGCTCTATGTGCCCAACGTTCTGCAACAGTTTGGGTTCAGTCAGGGGCAAATTCAGCAGGTACTCAACAAAATTCTCACCAGTCCGGGGCTGCGCTCTTGGTACGAAGCTGAACTTTATCAGTTTGATCCCTCAGAAGCTCAAATCGTCCAAGACGAGTCCTTAGGGCCTGAACTCGCTGGCAAGCTAGAGCGACAGACGATCAACGTTGGCATCCAGGGACTTTATGGTCAGACTCAGGCTGTCATTCGCAACTTAGAGCGGTTAGAGCCGCTGGTGCTAATTCGCAACTTACAGCAGGAGATTGCCCCCCTAGATTCAGATATTTCTGAAGACGATGTTAAGGGGCTGTTTAGGCCGCTGAATACGACTTTCACCCTTGAGGTACTCGTACCTGTTGGCGATCCAACCGAGGTGCCGCCACCGCCGCCACCGCCGCCGGAAGAAGGTGAACAGCCTGCTGAGGGTGAACCTGCAGAAGGCTAGAAACTTTCAAAATCTGACGGCGGCTATCTGCCTGCTAGCTCTGATGCCCTGACCTGGCCCATGACTACCATTTTTTATGAAGGAGTGAACTGTGAAACGCCACCTTGGACTTGCCAGCTTATTATTTAGTAGCAGCGCCGTCGTTGCGATCGCCGCTCAGCCCGCTCAGGCGGCCGCTACCCTCATTACCAATGTTGAGATCAGCTCAACGGCTGACGGTGTAGCTTTAGTAATGGAAACAGAAGCGGGCAACGAGCCGCGCATCTTCACCATCAACCAGGGCAATGAGTTCCGGGCTGATTTAGTGAACACGCAGCTACGACTGCCTGAAAGCACTCGCTTCTTCCAAGACAATCCGGCGCCGGGCGTGGCTTCAGTCGATATTACCCCCCTCGATACCAATAGCGTTCGGATCACCGTTACTGGAACAGATACAGCTCCAGTGGGTGAAGTCCGACAGGCCCCCGGCGATCGCTTAGTCATCAGCCTAGCGACAGATCCAGGTGCAGCGGCCCAGCAGCCCGTCATCATCCCTACTGAAATTGAAACGGTACCGGGGCCGGTCGCTCAGCTTGAGGAAGAAATCGAAGAAGACGTTGAAGTCGAGGTTGAGCCTGAAGTTGACGTTGACGTTGAAGAAACGCCCATTCAAAGCGAACAGCGCCCTGACGTACTAGTCCCTAATCCGGAAGTGACGATTGATGGCGTTGTAGTGCCAGGGCCTGTAATTCAGGTAGCGCCGCCTTTCTTGCCTAGGGCCGTGGCCCCGCCTGTCGGCGACATTGCCGTTTCGACTATCGATGCGACGCCTCCTTCAGTCGATTTAGGGACGGCTGAGCGGGTACCTCGTCTCGTGTTGCGCAATGCGCCGACGCGGGACGTACTTTCCCTTTTAGCCCGGGCGGCTGGACTCAACCTAGCGTTTACGGCGGAAGGAGACGGGCCGCGCATTTCTTTAGACATTGAAGATGAGCCGGTGCAGAATGTCTTCAACTACGTCCTGCGTCTCAGCGGCCTAGATGCCAACCGGGTCGGTCGGACTATCTTTGCCGGGCCTGATCTGCCGACGGGAGCGCGGGACATTGTTAGCCGCACCTACCGGATGAATCAAGTATCGGCCGATGCTGCTGCGGGCTTCTTAGCCACGATGGGGGCGGAAACCACTCAGACCATCACCACCGAAGAAACTGAAATCTTTCAGATCGATCAGGGGGTTGAAGGCGCGCCGCCCATCTCTAGAGCCACCACCCGAACTCAAACCACAATTCAAGAACTGACCTATACGCCGACGGAAGCCGCGCCCGTACTGCAGGGGCTACAGGCGATCGCTGATAGCCGCCTCAACTCGGTCACGCTGATTGGTGAACCAAGGCTGGTGGAACTGGCGTCCCGCTTTTTGGTGCAGCTAGATCTGCGCCGCCGCCAAGCTGCCATCAACGTCAAGATCGTCGATATCAATCTGCTAGCGATTGATGAGTTTGGCACTAGCTTCTCCTTTGGCGTGGATGACACCAGCGTTGTGGGTAACAGCGGCGCCGCGCTCATCAACTTTGGCAATAGAACACCCAACTCGATTCCTTCTGGCGATCTCTTTTCTCCAGGTTCAATCATTAACCCTGCCGGGGGAGGCGTCCTCAACCTGCCGCTGCGCTTCTTTACGCAGCTCAGAGCGCAAATTACGAACGGCAACGCTAAAATCCTCACCGATCCGACCCTGATTGTGCAAGAGGGACAAACAGCCAGCGTCAACTTAACGGCGGATGTCGTGACCAACGTAGATATTGAAACGACCAATACCGACCCACCGACAACAAACGTCAGCGTTGAGCTAGAAGAAGCTGGCTTGATTCTGGCCTTACAGGTAGACCGGATTGACGATAACGGATTTGTCACTTTGAACGTATCCCCGTCGGTCACGGCTCCCTCTGGGCGAACGGTCAACGTACCCACAGGCCAAGGCACTGTCACCATTACCCTGCTCAATCGCCGCGAGCTGAGTTCCGGCGCTGTTCGTTTGCGAGATGGTCAAACGCTCGTCCTAGCCGGAATTATTCAGGATCAGGACACCACGAATGTCAATAAAGTGCCGATATTGGGCGATATTCCTATTATTGGAGCTTTGTTTAGGAGTACATCGCGTAACAACACGCGGGCAGAGGTCGTCGTCTTAGTGACGCCGCAAATTTTGGATGATTCGGATCAGTCAGTCTATGGCTACAGCTATACGCCGAGTGAGGAAGTCCAGGACCTGATAGAGCGTTCTCAGGTGGAAGCGCCTTAACTCAGTATTGAGTCTGGCATTTGAGTTACATAGATCACTCTTCTACAGAAAGGCTGAGGTGACTGAAAAAACGTCATTTTCGGCCTTTTTTCTTGCGTAATGTTGCGTTTTGTAAGCAGAAAGGGGATTTCTTCTTAAAAAACCCCGAAATCCATATAAATTCAAGCTTTCATCGATCCATATTGGCTAAGTACCTTCTAGAATAGGGCAGTGAAATTCTCCGATTTTCAGGGGTTTCAGCGATCGCGATTGAGGATCCTCAAACTAAGATCCAAATTCCATCGCTTCCCTACGGAGAAAGCCTATTTAGAACCCACATACTCCATGAGGAGCAAAATCATATGAACAAAGGTGAACTCGTTGATAAAGTGGCAGAAAAAGCTTCTGTAACCAAGAAGCAAGCTGATGCCGTCATCACTGCCACCATCGAATCCATTATGGAAGCCGTTTCCGACGGGGAAAAAGTTACGCTAGTTGGCTTTGGCTCTTTCGAGCCGCGTGAGCGCAAAGAGCGTGAAGGCCGTAACCCTAAAACGGGTGACACAATGGTGATTCCCGCGACGGTAGTTCCCGCTTTCTCTGCCGGAAAACTTTTCAAAGAAAAAGTTGCTCCCGACTAAATCAAACAACGTTGTCAATCAACTTTAAGACTCGACCTGTTCACGGGGGAAACTTAGCTTGGGCAGCTTCGCTGGCCGGCTGTTCCCCCGACCAGCTTTTAGATTTCTCAGCCAGCATCAATCCTTGGGGGCCACCCCAGTCGGCGATCGCGGCGATTATGGCCCACCTGGCAGACCTACGACACTACCCCGATCCAAATTATTTAGCCCTGCGATCGCGTCTAGCTCAGCTTCACGCCATTTCTGCTGACCAGGTTTTACCCGGCAACGGAGCCGCCGAACTGCTGACCTGGGCCATTCGTGACTGTTCTAGTTTAGAGGCCGTCTATTTGCCGACACCCGCCTTTAGCGACTACCAGCGATCGCTACAGGCGGCCTCAGTGCCCTGCATAGAATGTCCGCTGGCCCTGGATCAGCCGCCAGCGATCGCCCTTGAAACTGCTCTCAGCACCGCCTTGCAGCTAGGTCCACCGCCGGAACGCTGCGCTCTGCTGCTCAACAATCCCCACAATCCGACAGGCTGGCTATTTCCCCAAACAGCTTTGCGCCCTTACTTGGATCGCTTCGGGCTGGTGATTGTAGATGAGGCCTTCATGGATTTTTTGCCGCCGCTGCAGCAGCAAAGCCTGATTGCGCTGGTCGCTGACTCTGCAAATCTGGTCATCTTGCGATCGCTGACTAAGTTTTACAGCCTACCCGGACTGCGCATTGGCTATGCAATTGCTCAGCCAGAGCGACTCCAGCGCTGGCAGCAGTGGCGCGATCCTTGGCCCGTCAACGTGCTCGCCGCCGCCGCCACGCTAGCGGTTCTAGACGATACCCCATTTCAAAACCAGACCTGGCAGTGGCTAGCGCCAGCGCGATCGCAGCTACAGCATAGTCTTGCCCAGCATTCCCAACTCAGTCCTTTGGCCGGACAAGCGAATTTTCTGCTGGTAGCCTGCGATCGCTCGGTTACAGAGCTGCAGCTACAGCTTTTGCAACAAGCGCACATTCTAATTCGGGACTGCCTGAGCTTTAAGGAACTGGGCGATCGCTATTTTCGCGTTGCCGTGCGGACGGATGACGATAACCAGCGCTTGCTCACGGCGATCGCTGCTTGCTTAGCGCAGGCATAGCCGCAACAGTTCGCCCTAAATTTCATGTCCTATTCATTTACCCAGCGCAACAGATTAAGTTTCAAGCTGACTAAGCCAGCCAGTTTATCAAAAGGAGCTGCTGGGGCTTAATAAAATAATGGGCTTAACGGCAACTTTTAAGAGACGGCCGCGTACTATTTTTGGCTGCCGTAGAATCACAGATTCTTTTGAAACGCGGTCACCCGATAATGGCGTCAGCGATTTTTAAGGGTAAACCTCGGCAGACTTCGGCTTTCACTGACAGACATTTAGCTGCTCTAAGCTAACTCAATAGA